>JAITJJ010000015.1 GCA_031278965.1 Deferribacteraceae bacterium | reverse complement strand
AATGCTCAATATCTCCACGATGGCTTTATAGAGATTTTCCGGTATAACATCCCCAACTTCCAGAGTTTTAAATAAAGTTTGAGCCAACGGCGGATCTTCGTGAATATAAATTCCGTTTTCACGGGCAATATCCTTAATTCTAAGCGCCGTCAGACGCTGTCCTTTCGCCAGACAATACGGGGCGGACGCTACTTTGGGATCATATTTTAACGCCACCGCATAGTGAGTTGGATTGGTTATAACCACATCCGCCTTTGCCGTATCCGCCATCATTCTTTTGCGTGCGAGTTCCTGCTGTGCCGAACGGATGCGCTGGCGTATCAGCGGATCCCCTTCCATCTGCTTGTATTCCTCTTTCACCTGCTGCTTGGTCATCCTTAGGTCCTGCCGGTGCTGCCATTTCTGAAAGGCAAAATCCATTATACCGAGCACAATCACCGCAAGCGCCATCTTGAATACAATTTCAAAGAGGAGTTTCCCCATAAATACGGTGCTGTCCATAAATTCGGCATCGGTTAAACGCAAGAGGGTGTCAAACTTCCCCCTTATTACCATTACCGCCACCCACCCCAAGACTATGATCTTAAAGATGGATTTGACAAGCTCCATAAGTTTGCGCTTGCCCTGAAAAAATTTTGGGAGGGCGGTAAAGAAGTTGACCTTATCCCACTTTGGATCAAGCGCCTTCGGAGAAAAGTGAAGCCCCACCTGCGCCGCCTCCGTGATGAAAGTTATAACCAGAAAGAACGCCAGAACGGGGAGAGTTAGTTTCGCTATCATCAGCATACTTAAATAAAAAACGCTCTTAGCTGTTTCCGGCGTTACTTTAAAATGTTCAAAGGCAAAAAATTCACGGAAAATATTTTCGCACGCTTCTATGAAATACGGGAAATAAAAATAAAAGAATATAACCGACAAGGTAAGGAATATCCCCGCGGTAAGCTCTCTGCTCTTTGCGACATTCCCTTCATCTCTGGCTTTCTCAAACTGTTTTGATGTGGGCTCCTCTGTTTTTTCTCCCGCTTCATCATTCGCCATAGCCGCTCCCGCCCCTAACCCTTCTTAGCCCTGTCGGCTGAGCTTTCCGTCCAAGATAGTAAGCGTTTTGGAACCAATCTTTGCAAGCTCCGGATTATGAGTAACGAGAATTATACTTAAACCGTTTATCTTATTCAACTCCAAAAGGAGCTCTTTTATCTCCTCGGAACGTTTGCTGTCAAGGTTGCCTGTGGGTTCGTCAGCTATCAATATCTTAGGATTGTTTATCAATGCTCGCGCTATCGCCACCCTTTGCAATTCCCCGCCGGAAATCTCTTTGGGGAGGAAGTCGCCTCGCTTTTCAATCCCCAAAAGCTCTAAAACATCTTGCAGATACTTGTCGTTAGCTTTGAAACGTTTCTGAAAAACCGAAGGGAGGAGGATATTTTCACGGACGGTAAGGGTGGGGATCAGAAAGAATTTCTGAAATATATAGCCGAAATATTTCCGCCGTATCTCGGTAAGCTCACTTTCAGTAAGCTCCAAACCGTCTTTAAATATCGCCTCCCCGTCAAGGGTCAGCTTCCCTCGCGTGGGGTTATCCAAACACCCCAATATATTTACAAGGGTGGTTTTGCCGGAGCCGGACGGACCCACAATGGTTACAATTTCGCCTTTCTCAATGCGGAAGGATATGCCGTTTAGCGCATTTACGTCTTCATTCCCGCGTCTGTATATCTTCTCCAGATTATCGGCTTCAATCAGTGTGCTCATGATTCCCTCTATTCTTCGCTTCTAATGGCAGACAGCGGGCGGATAGCGGCGGCTCTCAAAGCTGGATATATCCCGCCCAAAAGCCCTATCGCTATTATCGCCGCAACAGATATAACCGCAAGATTCGTGCTTATCTGTATTAACCCTCCGGTGGGGGCAAAGGGGATAAAATACCGTATCGCAAACTCTGAGGCTCCGGAGATAAGGATGGCAAACGATACGCCGATAATTCCGCCTATCCCGCAAAGGATTGTGGTTTCAAAGAGCACCATCTTAAATATATCAAACGGCATCGCCCCCATGCTTTTTAATATTCCAATCTCTTGGTAGCGCTCAAAAACAGACATCAGCACGGTGTTTAAAACCCCGAACATGGCAATGGCAAAGGCGATTACAACTATAGACATAACTATCACTTTGGCGCTTGTAACAAGACTCATGATGGTGTTTTTCACCTGCGCCATACTCACCACCTGAACATCGGGGAGTTTATAGAGCTCTTCTTCAAATGCAGGGATATCCGCATCTTTATCAAGTTTTATCCCCAGCATGGTGATCTTCCCGCTCTTATCAAAAACCGATTGAGCAGTTGAAAGCGGTAAAAATATCATACCGTCATCCTGCGTGCCGCTGCGCTTTAATACCCCCGTAACAAGGTATTCATCCTCCCCGATAAGGAAGGTATCCCCCGCTTCACGCTGTTCAAGCTCCGCAGCTTCATATCCCAAAACCACCTCTTTCTCCTTCTCTCCGCTCTTAAACCAATCCCCTTGGGCAAACTGATTGTAGGGTTTCATATGCGGATAGGTGGCGGGATCAATCCCCAGATATACCGTTGTGCCGCCGTTTTCGCCTTTGTTGGGATCAAACTCCGCATGCATAAGCATCGGCGTAACCTCGTCAACCTCCCCCGCCTCGTAAACGCTCTTCACCACATCTTCCTCCATATAGCGCAGGCCCGTTCCCCCTTTAAGCATAAGGGTAGCGGCTTCATACGGGCACCCTTTAGCGGTTAAAACTATCTGAAACCCCATATCGTCTATATCTTTATTCAACGAGGCTTCATAGCCCTTGTTAAAGCCCAATAGGGTAACCAAAACCCAAGAGGAGAGGGCAATCCCGATTATGGTAAAGGCGGTGCGCACTTTCCGCCGCCGCAGGTTTTTTCCTGCCACTTGCATTATGTTCATTTTTCGTTTCTCCGCTGAAACACAAATATATCCATAAGGATCATATTCTTTTTTACGGCACGCAAAGTTGCCAAAAAGTCGGTGCTGTCATCGCTTGAAGGGAATTTCACTGCTTTTACTTTTTCGCTTCCGCCCTCCCCGGTTTTAGGATCATAGTCGGAAAAATCCGACAGGGCAAGCCCCTTAAATTGGTTTGCAAACTCTTCAGAGCGCAGATCTTTTGCAAATTTTGACGTAAGTTTTTGATAATAAAAATTCCTTACACCCCCTTCCGGAGTGAAGATAAGAAAAACCTGCAGCCCGCCGAACTTCCCTTTCTGATTTATCCCGTGGATATAGCCCGAAATCTCCTTCCCTTCAAAGACGGTATAAACCGTGTAGGGCACGTCAATTGTTTCATATGTTCCCTGGAAGCTGTCTCCCAGAACCGCTTCCACCTCTTTTAGAAGGGGCGCCCCCCCCTCTTTGCTGATAGAGAGGTAGTCGGTTTTATAGCCTGTGGAGGAAGGGAAAAACCGCTTTACATCCCTGTCGGGATCGTTCAGATCACAGCCCACCGCTGCAAAAGCGTTGCAGGAGAATAAGAGAAGGACGGATAAAACCAGGGCTTTCATATCTTTATATCATATATGCCGGTGTGGTAGAGCTTGCCTTCGTCAAAAAAGTCTATTTCAAGCCTATACTGCCCGCGCATAACAAAATTTATGACCGTAAGATAGTTTTGGTTGCTCTTGTTTACCGAAAAGAGCTTCCGCTCATCGTGATGCCCTTTCATGGTAACCATATAAGAGTAGACTGTAAGGGTGAAATTATTCACCTTTTCGCCCTTCTGATTTAAGAGCTGCACCCGCAGGGTTGCGGGACCTCATTTCGGTCTCTCGGCAAATTCAAAGACGTAACTGTAGTTGTCATCAATCTTGATCTTTTTTCCCGGCTCAATAACACTCTGGCTTAAAGGAGGCTGGTTTGAAGTTTGGGCAAAAACTGCAGAAGTGCCGAGCATAAAAAATGCACCCATAAAAGTAAAAAGCAACAATCTTTTCATAAATTTTTCCTTTATTCGCAATATTTTAGACAATTAATTAAAATAACGGTTCACTTATAAAAATATATCTGCGCCACAACGCGGTTGTCAACCTTACTCTCTGACATCCCCATGTTCTTCATGCTGTCGTCCGACATCTCCATATGTTCATACATTAACGAAATTTTAAGAGAACTTGTCAACAGATAACTTGCACCCAACGAAGTTGAAAAGACGGTTACATCTCCTTTCTTTGAAAAAACAAATTGGCTCTCTATTTTAGGCCCGTCAAAATTCAACCAATTCAACCCTATTTTAGCGCAAGCGGCGTAGACCTCTTCCTCTTCCTCAATCCCTCCGATAAGTTCAATGCGGTATTCAAACCCATAAATCCCCAAATACGTAAAATCAATATCCGCAAGATATGTGGAGTGCAGTTCATGGCTTGCAAACTCAAAACCTCTGGTTTCCTGAGTTTCCCCCGCCAGAAAGGATATTCCCGCATTATAATTATCTCTGCCAAGAACCCCGTAGGAGTAACGCAAAGCGGCAAGGTAGTTGCCATGGTACTCAATCGGCATACCGGTGGCGGTGGTCAGAGAAAAGCGAATATCACTGCTCTGAAAATCCCTCTGCAAGCCCAATCCCCAGTCGCGTTCATAGCCGTAACCGTAGGCTGTAAGGGGCATTAAAAGCTCAGAATGGGTATCCGTGTAGGATGCAAGCCCGAAAGCCGTTCTGTTGTGTCCTATCCATACATCGGCAACGGATGATTTTAATTTTAGGAAAGCGTTGTATATCTGATATTCGGGCTTATCCTCATCAGCATTATAGGCAAGCCGCGTCTGCAAAGCAAAAGTTCCAAACTCCCCATTATCCGAGGAGATTTTTCTGATATAGTCAAAACCCACCGAATTTTTTTGCATAGGTTCATATATATTTTCTGAGGAGCGATAAACGATTTTGTCTTCAAGGGAGGAATAACCTATAATCCCCTGCGCCTCCAGAAAGAAAAGGCTTTCTGACGCATATGCATAAACAGCGGCAACCGCTTGCAGACAGAGTACTGAAAAAATTAGAGAGAGCAGTTTTTTCATGAAATCCTTTTATTTGCCTAGTTAATATATATGCAATATATGTGTTAATTTTAGACAATTAATTATATTACAAGTTCAGAAAATATTCTTTACCTTTTTTAATAACGGCACTACTTCTATCTGCCGAGTCTCCCCACATCCTGGATTTTTTGTTATCATTGATTTGTTATAATCAGATATCGCTGTCTTCTTTTTCTCTTGACTTGACTTTCTTAATATCATATCATATAAAACATATTTATTTAGTATGTTTTGGTTATTAAAACAGCAAAAAAGTTTTTGAGAGGAAAGCGGACAGTTTTATAGCTTCCAGAGGGGTTTATGTGCGCCTTTTAATTAACGGTGAGGAAAAAAAATTTTCGGACGGCATCAATATTGCCCGATTGTTAAAGACGGAAGATGTGGAATCGCCCGATATGGTGTCCGTGCAATTTAACGGGGATTTTCTGAAAAAAGATGAGTATGAATCAGTTTACCCTAAAGATGAAGATGTGGTAAACTTCCTCTACTTTATGGGAGGCGGGGAGTGAGGGAGCTTGAAGCAGATGAGATAGAACGTTACTCGCGGCATATCCTCCTTCAGGATATTGGGGTGGAGGGGCAGCAGCGAATCTGCGCAAGCAAGGTTTTTGTTATCGGAGCGGGAGGGTTGGGCTCCCCTGCGCTATATTACCTTGCGGCGGCGGGAGTCGGCGAAATAGGGGTTGCGGACGGAGACAGTGTGGATTTAAGCAATCTGCAACGGCAGATCCTCCACAGCGAGGATGATCTTGGAAGAGCCAAAGTTCTCTCCGCCAAAGCAAAAATAAATGCCATAAACTCAAAAGTCAAAGTCAACCCCTATCACGGGGTTCTGGATGCCTCTAATATTTTAAGCGTCATTAAAGATTATGATTTTATCGTAGACGGTACCGATTCTTTTGCGGCAAAATTTCTTATAAACGATGCCTGCATCCTTGCAAAAAAACCGTTTTCCCATGCAGGCATCCTCCGTTTTACAGGGCAGACCATAACGGTTGATCCGTTTCGGAGCGCGTGCTATGCCTGTATCTTTAACGCTCCTCCGCCAGCCGGAGCCGTTCCAAACTGTTCAGAGGCGGGGATTTTGGGCTCAGTAGCGGGAATATTGGGTGCTATTCAGGCTACGGAGGCGCTGAAAGTTATAACCGGAGCGGGGAGCCCCCTTTATAACACCCTCTTTGGCTTTGATGCCCTCGCGATGACTTTCAGAAAGGTAGCGGTCAAGCGCAATCCCAATTGCAGGACGTGCGGCGCGAACGGGATAAGAGAGCTTGCCGATTATGAACAGCCGGCGTGTGAGCTGAAAAATGCTTAAAATAACCGGTGAGGCGTATGACGCCGTAGTAGAACACGCCAAAAGGGACGCACCAAAAGAGGCTTGCGGTTTTCTTGGCGGCAAGCCAGGCAGCGCGTCTGTTCACTTCCCTATGCGCAACACAGACGACAGCGCCGTCCACTTTACATTAGATCCGTCAGAGCAGTTTGCAGTCCTTAAAGAGACGATAAGGCTGGGGATAAAGTTGACCGTCTGTTACCACTCCCACCCCCAAAACCCCCCCCCCCCGTAAGAGGTGGGCGGAAAAAAACAGTACCGCCCAAAAATTACTTTTTTAATATTGTAGTTTTGAGGCGGGAAAATTGATATAAAA
>JAITJJ010000003.1 GCA_031278965.1 Deferribacteraceae bacterium | reverse complement strand
GTGGGAGCGGCGGCGATAGTGGGAGCCCTTAGAGACGGTCTTTCAGGCGATCCCTCGCTGTTGTATATTAAAAGTCTTCTGGACGGAATCTGCTCTGTAATCTTCGCCTCAACTTTGGGGGCGGGGGTTATCTTTGCTGCAATCCCTATCCTTGTATATCAGGGTGGAATAGCGATCTTTGCATCTCAGCTCGCATTTTTAACCGACAATCCGCAATACTTAAATGGAATATCCCAAACAGGCGGTATAATAGTTATGGGGATAGGGGTAAATATTCTGAAAGTGGCAAAACTCCGTATCGGCAATACCCTCCCTTCCCTCTTTATTATTCCCGCGTATGATGCTATAATAATTAACTTTTTCTGACTAGAGGCGGAAGTATGTCTGAAATAACTTTTAAGATAACAAAAAAAATTGCGGTTTTATCCGTTAGTTCAAGGGGGTGGTCAAAAGAGCTTAATCTGGTGGAATGGAACGGAAGAGCTGCCAAACTTGATATTCGCGAATGGTCGCCGGATCACGATAAGATGGGCAAAGGGGTCACCGTAAGCTATGAGGAAGCCAAAATCCTTCTGGAAGCCTTAAAAGAGCTCTTTTCCTAAGCAGGGGGTAAGCCGACAATGCCGTGGATTTTATCAATACTCTTTTTTTTCGGTATCATAGCGGCGCTTATTGTATGTACTATTGTGCTCTTAGTCAAAGTTCACCGAATAAAGATGAGAGTGGCGGATCTTGAAATAGTGCTTTGCGGTAAGCCCTTCGCAATGCATAAGGCTGTTGCACCTGCAGAAACTAGGCCGGAGGGTGCCGAGGGCGCCGAACCGAAAGAAGCCGCCGAACTGGAATACGATCCTTCTCCCATAGCGGATACTTCGGCGGCAGGTATTCTGGCGGAAACTCCTGTAAAAGAAACGATACCGACATCTGAGCCGAAAGAAGCAGAATCGATAAAAGCCGCAGAGCCTGTCACAGAGCATAAAACAGGCGGTACTCTTGCGCCCCTCATCAACTTTATAAAAGGCGGAAATATCTGGGTAACGGCGGGGCTTATCTTTTTAGTGCTGGGGTTTGCCTTCTCTTATCTGTATATATCCCGCAATTATAATATTCCCTCTGAGGCTAAGGTTGCCGGAGGCGCCGTTATCGGGCTTGCCCTCTTTATATTCGCTTTTCTAAAACGGGCTGTGCGCCCCAACTTCTCCCTCATAATGCAGGGCGGCGGTTTGGGCATTATGTATCTCGCCTTCTTTGCGGGATATAAGATATATAAAATACTCCCTGTGGAAGCTGCCTTAGGGCTTTTAATTATCCTTATTGCCGCTGCCGGGCTTATGGCGCTCCTGCAGAACAGCGAGGCAATGGCGTTCTTTTCGGCAGTTATCGGCTTTGCCGCTCCGGTTCTTCTCTCCACCGGTTCCAACAACTATATCGCACTCTTTTCTTTCTATACGGTACTTAATCTATGCGTGCTTGCTGCCGCCTTTAAGAAATACTGGCGTTACCTGAATGGTGTTGCCTTCCTATGCACATATATTGTTGGGGTGATGTGGGCTAGGGAATATTACGTTCCTGAAAATTTTATTGATATTTTAATATTTTCCACCGCATTCTTTATAATATTTACCCTTGTAAACTTCCTATGCACGGCAAAGACTGAAAACAGGAATATTGAAAATGTTTTTGCTGTGGCGACGCCGTTTGCCTATATGGCTACGCAGCTTTATATTGCCAGCCACTTCCAATACGGGCAGGCGATAGCGGCTTTTTCCACAGGAATATTCTACTTCATACTATATACCGCTATAAACAGATTTAAGGCGGAAACTTACCGTCCCCTTGCTTACCTCTATCTCCCGTTTGCCGTAATATTCTTAAACTTTTCAATCCCCCTTGCTCTGGCGGGAGAGTGGATAACCGCAATATGGGCTCTTGAAGGGGCTATGCTTGCGGTTGTAGGAGGGTATCAGAAAAACCGCTTTTTCCGCTTTTTTGGTTTAATCTTGATATTTGGAGCATTCAGATACGAACCATCTGTTGATTATTTCAGCACAGTTTTCTTAAACAGCGATTTTGTCTGCCGCTTGCTCACCGCAGGAGCTATGCTTATAGCGGCGGGGGTATTTCGTATTCAGAAAGATTGGGAGAGGAAATATCTATCGTATCTGATTCTCACTATCGGAATTTACCTATGGTATAGCACCCTCTTCATTGAAATTAGCAACAATGCGCAACCAGAGTATAAAGACCTATTCTATCTGATTATCTGCTCCGTAAGCGGAATCTTAATAGCTTCTGCCGCCAAAAAGCTAAAGTGGTTCTTGCCTCAGATACTTGCATTTTCTCCGGTAATAGCGGCGGTTATCCTCTCCTGCAACTCTTTGGATTGGCTCTTTTTTGTGCAGGCGGAAGATTTTTATTGGGCGGGGTGGCTTGTCTTTATATTAGTTCAGGCGGCTCTGATGTATATTTACAGGGATAAGGCTATAAATAAGCAGATAATCCTTACCCACGCGCTATCGCTGTTTTTTGCCGTATCGCTCGCGGGCGAAGCTCTGGATTACGGTTTTAGCAGACTCCTGAATTTTAACGAGGGTGAGACGATTTTTATTCACTCCGTATTTCTCGCCGCCGCCTTTGCTGTTTTTGTCGTAGCATTGCTTAACTTTAACCGTCCGCGGGCAATGCTTTTCGGGCGGGAGATCCGCTTTGACGAAGGGTACCCGAAAGATGTGCTCTCCGTATGGAAAGTTTACGGCGCGGGGTTTATAACCGCTTATATGATATATTTCCTCTTTATTCTGGGAGGTAGTGTCTATCAGATGAAATTGGGGACAGATTATGTAAAAACCTTTCCTGTGCTGAATACTTCGGACGGGGCTTCTCTCGTTATGGTTATAGCTGCCCTCTTCTATTTTGCACGGCTTTTTAAAACTCAGCAGATGCCCGTTAAATTACGGGGAACATTAAAGTGGATTCGAGGGCTTGCTATCTTTTTCTGGGCAAATGCGCTCTTGGGGAGGGCAGTTTTTTACCTCTCGGATGATGAGTATTACAGCTTTTTATGGCTTATGGGCTCATCGGCTTATCAACTTGCCATTGCCGTGCTATGGGGGGCGACAGGATTTATCTTTATAGCTTACGGTTTTAAGAAGTTCCGCAAAACCTATTGGACAATTGGGGCGGCAGTCCTCGCGGTGGATGCGGTAAAACTGTTGCTTATTGACCTTTCAAGGGTTGACACTCTCCAGAGAATCCTCTCTTTCTTAGGGGTCGGAGTGATATTTATTGCCATAGGCTACTTTTTTCCTCTGCCGCGGAAACTGCCGGAGGAAGAGAAAGCGAAATAGTATCCGAACATTTATTGTGAACGGATTACCGCCGCCGCACCCTCTGATTGGCGGTGAATATCTGATACGGGCGTATCCCGTCCGGAGTTTTCCCCAAGTGCAGTTGCAGCCATAAGGCGCCGTAGTTCTGAATCTTCAGCTTTTTCCTGTTCTTCACCGCTTCCAACTCTGAGGATAACTTCCCGTCCAATGGGAGCTTGGCGGTGCCCCGTGTTAAAATCTTTATGGCTCTATCCACCTCTCCCCTCTCCGACAAAAACCATGCATAAAGGCTGTAAGGAAAGGCTTCCTTGCTGTTTGCGCTCACCGCCTTCTCCATAACCTTAAAAGTTTCGGGATAATTTTGCTTCTTATAGTAATAGGCGGCAAGCATGCACATGGACATCCAACTTTTAATGAACGAGTCTTTAAGATACGGAAAGGCTTCATCAAACCTTTTCTGCATATATCTAATGGAGCCGATATTGGCGTTAAGCTGTTTTTTTACAAATATCTGCCACTTGGAGAACCGGTAGCCGCCCGTTAGCTTTTCCACCGCCATATCGTAGCGCTCAGACTTTAAGTCTTTTTCCGCTTCCGCCATCAGTGCGGACATCTTTTTCATAATAAGCCTTCCGGAAAGGATGTTTATCCCCGCAATCACAAGCACCCCTATTATGGACGAGAGAAGAATACTCCCCACAAGCACCCAAACCAGATAACCTAATACGGCGGCGGCAATTAAAGCAATTAGTAGTGTAAGCAAGATTCGCTCCTATAAAATTAAATAGATTTACGGCAATTTATCCGGGAGTTTACACCCCGCAATTACAGCATGGGCAAGAGCCCGCCCTCGTTCCGTGAGGATATACCCCTGTTCTCCGGCTGTAAAATAATCCTCGCCCTTATTTAGAGCGGTATTTACAAAATCTTTCCCCCAAGTGAGTTTGCTTGGAAGTTCCCCCCTGCCGTCAGACTCGAATCTTAAAAGGTGGGCAGCAGTGAGGGCGATAACTTTATCAATCTCCCCCTGTTTTTTTAGCCTCTGTTTCGTAAGAAGCCCGCGGGCGGGGGCAATGATAAGCGTTATTAAAAAGATTATCCCCAAAGTTGTTATCATTGCGGCTGATATGGTGATTTCAAGAGTATGAGCCGCTGCATAACCCGCAAGATTTGAAATTATCCCAATAAAACCCGCCAGGATTATAATCAGCCAGAGACGGTTGGTAAATAGGGCGGCTATAAAGGCGGGGGCAATTATAAGCCCTGCTATCATTATGATTCCTGTCACCCTAAAAGCAACAATGGCGGTGATCACAGTTGCTAAGAGGAGCGCAAACCGCGAACGGACTTCCGAATGATCTATCATAAGGGAGTAATTTGCATCAAACATAGAAAAAACGATCTCTTTTCCAAAGAAAACAAGGATGGATATATTCAGAGCTATCACGCCCAAAAGCTGATAGATTGCAAGGGGACCCAGATCAAAACCAAAAAAGGTAAGACGATCAAGGGGGAGGAACACGAGTTCCCCCAATAAAATAGTATCCATATCCATATTTAACTCTAAATCAGGGGAAAACGAGATGAACACAAGGGCGACGGAGAATATAAACGGCGGGATAACCCCGTTGAGATGAATTCTCGGAATCGCCCTCTTTTCTAATTTATCCATACAGATAACAATCCCCGCGCTTATAGCAGCCGCCAGCAATATAGCCGGAGGGAGATCCAAGCTCTTGAAAAGACCGTAAGCGGCGGTGATCCCCAATAAGGTTGAAGAGATAATTCCGCAGGAATACACGGCAAGCCTCTTTTTAATAAGGAATATCCCTGGTATTATGCAGGCTATGGCAGTTAAAAGTATTATGATTATAATCTCTGCGCGGGGGTTAATCATCTATCTCACCTTTTTACTGGGTTTATGCCGCACGGTATCAATATACTCCTCCCCGTCTCTGGTTATATACCAGAACCCTTGTTCGTTATCTGCTGCAAGCCCTTTAACCTTCAATTCCAAAAGGATAGAATCAACCTCATCATCGCCGCCGAAGAGGGCATTTATTAAAGATATGCTATGCCCCTTTCCCTGCAAAGGCTCTTGCTGTGCGGAGAGGGAACGCAAAAGTTTTAATAATTTTGTGTTGTCGGGTTCGCGCAGGATATGTTTTTTACGGAATTCCCGCCATAAAATACCGTGACTTGGGGCGATCAAAAAAGAGATTAACGCAAAGGAGCATACAAAGAGGGTAACTGCGGCGCCTGTGGGAAGACCGGGCAGAAGAGCGGCCGCAACGCTTCCGGCGCAGCCGGCGATAGCCGCAAACCCTATGGCCAGTATAAAAACCGCTCCGGTATCGTTAGTCCATTGGCGTGCCGCAATAGAGGGAACTGTGATAAGGGTGCCTATGAAGATCACACCTATCGCTTCAAGCCCCGTAAGCACGCTTACCGCAAGGAGAATAGCGGCAAGCGCCTCAAAAAATTTTGCTGGGATACCGCTGGAGCGGGCAAATTCCGGATCAAAGGCAACGGCGATGATCTCCTTCCAAAATAGAATAAAGAGCGCAAATACAGAGATCGCCGTATAGCCAAGCAAACGGATATCAGCGGTGATATTTACGGCGGCATCCCCTATTAAAAACCGGTGAAGATCTATCTGCGCCGCCCCGGGATAGTGTTCCGCTGCACTGAGCAGAAGCATGCCAAAGCCGAAGGAGAGGGTCATAATTAATGCGGTAAAGGCATCTCTATTTTTTTTGTTTATAAAAAAGAGGAGTTGGAGCGCCGCTGCCGTTCCGAAAAAGGCAACACCGGAAAGAAGCGCCCAATGCTTAACCGTTGAGATAAGGAGAAATGGGAGAACCAGCCCAGGCAGACTTGCAAATGAAACGGCATAGGCTGCTGATACGGCGTTTTTAAGAGTTAATATACTCCCCGACATCCCGCATATACAGCCGATTAGAGCGGCGCTTAAAGCTACTTGAAAAAGGGTGTTGCTTTCAAATAACATTACCGATCACTCCGATCTGCAACTTGCCCATGGTCTTCATAGTCGGCAGGTGATTGGGCGGGGGAGTTAATATTTGGGAGGATCTCCTGGGGGAGAGTGGAGAAATTAACCGGATCGGCGGGAATTGGGGCAGCGGTATTGTAGAATGAGGATTCCTCACTCCTCAAAAAACCGGTTTTCCCCCCAAATGCCAGGCGGAGATTCTCTTCTGTAAGAACGGAATTAACCGGACCAAACGCTATCGGTTTCACATTCACCAAGAGTGCACGGTCAAAGTGTCCCGCTGCGGTTTGAAGGTTATTATATGCCGCCGCCACTGTTTTCCCGTTTTCTTTCAGCACCCTTAGGAGATCCCAAAAGATCTTTTCTGTTTCAGTATCCGCGCCATTTAAAGGTTCATCCATAAGGAATACCTCCGCCTCTTTTACAAGAGCGCGGGCTATCAGAGCCCTCTGCCGTTCGGAAGCGGTGAGGTCGCTTATCTGCTTATTTCTTATATCGTATATTTCAAGTTTTTTCAGAGCATCAGCGGTTTTATGCCTTGATGTGGGGCCGGGTCTAAGTATCCACCCAATCCTTGAGTAGGTTCCCATAATGACCATATCGTAAAGGCGTATGGGGAAACTCCAATTTACTGAAGAAGCATGGGGGATAAGGGATACCCTCTTTTTCTGAGTTTCTGCGGATTTTCCATAGACGTAAATTTTGCCGGCGGTGGGCTTAACAAGCCCCATAAGGGATTTTAAGAGGGTGGTTTTCCCACCCCCGTTCTGCCCCATAAGAACGAGGTGATCGCCCCGGTGCAGTTCAAAGGATATATCCCAGAGAGCTATATCCCTTTCAAACACAACGGATAGGTTTTCAATATTTACGGATATATCAAGCCTTTCTATATGCTCAAGTGACGAGTGCGCCCGTTTTGAGGTTACACAGGTCGGTTCTATATTTGTTGTTGCTATATCTTCCGCATTATTCATTTTACCCGCCTCCTTCATTTATGCATGCAACAATATTGTCCACATTCTTTAGAAACATCTTTGTGTAGGTGTTGTTTTCAGGCTCATCTCCCAGAGAATCCGAAAATAACGCTTCTCCCACAATAAAGCCGCTTCCGAGTATTACAGATGATGCCTGCAGGGCGTCAATAAAGCGGCTTGAAACGGTGGTTTCCGTGAATATGCACTTTGCGTTGCTCCCCACCAACTCTTTTGCCAGAGCGTGTATACTGTATACGGAAACCTCTCCCATCGTTGAAATCCCTTGAATCCCGATGGCACTCCAACCGTAGCTGCGGGCAAAGTAAGCAAATGAAGTATGGGATGTAACCAGAATCCTCCTGTTCTGGGGAACCGCCGCCAATTTATCCCTTGCGGTCTTATCCATATTAAGTATCTCTTCAACATAGATCTCCTCATTTTTGCGATAGTATATCGTGTTGTCCGGGTCCAGCGCCACAAGGGCATCCGCTACCGTCTGCACCGCATATATCCAGATTTTGGGATCAAACCAGACATGCGGATCGTAATCCCCGTTTGATGAGCGCAAAAGGAGATTTTCCGGTATATCGCGGCTCACAGGAAAGGATGGGATAACATTTTGAGCACGGCGCATAACATCCTCCAACTTCCCCTCCAGTTTCAAACCGTTATGAAAGATTATATCTGCCCCCGTAATGCGGATAACATCCGCCTCGCTCGCCTTATACTGGTGCGGATCCACTCCAGGGGAGATTAATGCCCGAACCTGCACAAACTCCCCCCCTACCCGTTTCACCATATCCGCAATAAGGTTTGTGGTGGTGATGACTTGAGGCCGCCGCCCGCTCTCCCGCTCTTCGCTTTCGGTACACGACAGGGTGAAAAAGAGGAGAATGAGGAGGAGAATGCATAAAAACGGTTTTCTCTTAATCAAATTGAAAATCCTTCCACTTTACCCATACCTGTTTGGCGTTATAGCGCCGATCGGCTTCCTGAAACTTTGTATATTTTACATGCATATCCACTTCAAGGGCATCAAAATCAGCATTTTCAAGGTTTGAATGGTGAAAGAATACGTTGCCCACCGCATCGTCTCTAATAAAGCCGTAGCCGCTCTTTAAGGAGAGGATGACCGATTCCTCAACGGGAAGCAGCCCTTCCCTATATTCGGTTGCGGAAAGGTTGGAGACAGTTGCGGCGTAAATAGGTTTTTCATCTGCATAATCCGCACCCGCCAGCTTTTCATCATCCCTATCATCTAAAGAGCGGACGAAAAGTTGGTTTATAAGGCTTTCTTTAGGCGATTTATCAATTTCCTCGCTGACGGCTATGGAGTGGGAAACCGCACGCAGCAACTTTGAAGATACCTTTGTTTCTTTAAGCTCGTTATATTTATTCTGATACGCATACTCCCAGTAGAGGAGCACCACTTGAATTCCAAGGGCTTGTATCTTTCGGACAAGGGGAACATAATCCCCGTCCATAACGAGCAATACCACAACATCGCACTTATTCAGCACGGCAAGTTCATACGCTTCCAGAGCAAGCCAAACATCAATCCCTTTCTCTTCATAACCTCCTAGTGTAGTTAGTCGTAGCGGCCAGTAGTGGGTGACGATATTTTCGCTCATCAATATGTCGTCAAACTGCCTGTCGCCAAAGAGCTGCCTCTTGTCATCAGCGGTTTGCGCCGAGTGGCGCCCGCGGAAATAGTGCGCCTCAACTATCTGGCACATATTTATATCGTGGGTGTAATACTCCGCTATCTTTCTGCGGATATAGTTCTGCAAACCGCCGATAGCTATTCGGCTCTTTCTTTCATGTTCATAGTTGTAAAAATTACTGATGTTATAAAATAATTGCCCGTCATAAAATACCCCGATCCTTAATAGCTTATCCGTCCTCATAATTTTCACCTAAATAATGTTTTTGCCCGTATGAGTTCTTTTCCGCTTGAATTAAAAATCCCTTGAAATACTTCATTTTCGGCGGATACAGAAGTTTTTACTGCCACTTTCTCTCCGTACAGGGCTTCCGCTCTGTAGACTACGCT
>JAITJJ010000205.1 GCA_031278965.1 Deferribacteraceae bacterium | reverse complement strand
CGTAGGCAAGCAGATCAATATACTGCGTTGTAACCGGAAAGTTCCAACCGCGAAAGAGGATATTCCCATTAAGTATCTCCCTGGCGGCTATAAAAGAAAAGGCGGAATCGCTATTGTTCCCTGTTGCCAAGCCTGTAAGAAAATAAAAGAAAGCAGTAATCACAACAAGTAAGCACAGCAGGACAGGATATGCATATTGGCGGTTAAAAAGATTCTCTTTCATTATTAACCTGATTAATTAAGGTATTTTATCTTTTATATTCGTGTATGCTATTATAAACTTAGGGCGGTTTTTAACCTCCAAGTAAGTTTTTGCCAGATACTGCCCCAGAATACCCATGCAAAAAAGCTGCAAACCGCCGACCAATAAAATAATGCAGATGAGAGTGGGGAAGCCTGTTACCGGATCCCCGTATATCAGAGCTTTCAGAGCATAATATATTGCCATAACTATGGAGATAAAACAGAACAGCATCCCCGCAAAAGAAGATATGGCAAGAGGGAGAGTGGAATAGGCTATTATCCCTTCAAAAGAGTATTTTAGGAGTTTTAAAAAAGACCACTTTGTGATGCCGGAAAAGCGCTCCGCATACGGATATTCCACCCATTCGGTACGAAAACCGACCCATATAAACAATCCTTTGGAAAAGCGGTTGTATTCGGTAACGCTAAGGATTGCATCCGCCACCTTGCGGGTAAAGATGCGAAAATCCCTTGCTCCGTCCTGCATTTTAGTGTCGGATATGCGGCTTATCAGCCAATAGAAAGTTCGGGCAAATAAACTTCTTATCAGAGGTTCCCCTTTTCTTGAAAGCCTTCTTGCGGCGACGCAATCAAGATTTTCTCCTTTAAGTTTTTTAAACATAGCGCTTATCATAGATGGCGGATCCTGCAAATCCGCATCCATAATGCAGATATAATCGCCTCTGGCATGGGAGAGCCCCGCGAATATAGCCGCTTCCTTCCCGAAATTACGGGAGAATATCAGAAACTTCACCCGTCCGTCACGCTCTGAAAGTTCCCGCGCCTTTTCCGCCGTGCTATCCGTTGAACCGTCATCAACCAATAATATTTCAAGATCAATATCATACTCGGCTTTCAGCGGCAGAACCGCTTCTCTTATCTCCTTACAGCAATGCTCAATATTTGAACCTTCGTTATAGCACGGGATAATAACGGAAATAAGCGGCATATGGCTGTTTTATACCTTTCCTACACAGAACGCTTCGGCTAAACGCAAATCTTCCAACAGTTTGGCAAGCCTCTGATCTCCCACTAAAACCCGCAGTTTAACCCCGTCTTGATAAACAAGTTTAAGGAAATATCCGATAACGGAAGAGGTTATGGAAACCGAATCTGGAAGGCTAACCGCCAACTCTTTGCCGCCGTCTTTAAGAAGCGAGGAAATAGTACCCTTTATCTCCAGATAATCGGAAACGGTTTTAATATTCCCTGAGATTGTTATCTCATTCGGATTAATAACTTTGATCTCCATAGCTCACCTAACCAAAAGTATTAATAATTTTTATCTTATAATTAGAATGTTTTCAACACTATATTTCAAAAGAGAGAGTAAAATTTCCAAGTTTTCCTTAGCTTATTGGGTGGGCAGGATAGCGGACAAGATAATTCACCGTAGCAACAATTTTAAATAACTCCCTTCCCCCAGCTTTTTCCGAAAAAATCGTTCAAAACGCTTTTTATATACTCATAACTGTTTTTTACTATCTCTCTTCTTGGTTCAGGGAGATTTCGCAGCCCATTGGGGGGAGTGAGTTTTGTTTTCGCTGATTTTTCAACAACCTCGCAGAATTTGGCGGGGTGTGCTGTGGCAAGGGTGATGCTCCTCCCTCTGGGGAGGTTTAATTTTGATGCCGCATAAACTCCGCATGCGGAGTGTGGATCAAGGATATATCCGCTTTTATCGTAAACACTGGCGATTGTTTCCTCAATTTCAGAATCGTTTGCGGAGCAGGATAAAAACACCTCATTTGCGGCGGCGACTTCCTTGTCCGTAAAATTTATCTTTCGGGTGTTCGCCAACTCCAGCATAGCTTCTGAAAGTTTATTATGATCTTCCCCGTAGAGATAGAAGAGATACCTCTCTAGGTTGGAGGCAACCTCAATATCCATAGACGGGCTATGGGTGGCGGCGACACCTTTTATGCTGTAATCTCCGCTGGATATGAAGCGGTGCAGAATATCGTTGGCGTTGCATACTATAACAAGTTTTTCTACAGGCAACCCCATCCGCATGGCGCAGTATCCGGCAAAGATATTTCCAAAATTTCCGGTGGGCACGGCAAAATAAACTTTTTCAGAGGTGTTGAGTTTTAAATACGAGGAGAAGTAATAAACGATCTGCGAGAGGATGCGCGCCCAGTTTATGGAGTTCACCGCCCCCAGAGGATAGCGTTTTTTTAACTCCGTATCTTTAAAGAGCTGCTTTACAATTTTTTGGCAGTCATCAAAAGAAGCTCCGTCCACCGCCAGAGGGAGGCAGTTTTCACTGCGAGCTGCCGTCATCTGCTTTTCTTGAACCGCGCTTATGCGGTTATGCGGGTAGAGCACCGCAATCTTTATATTTTTTTTCCCCGCTACCCCGTATATGGCGGCACTTCCGGTATCCCCGCTGGTGGCGGCTGCTATGTTCAATGCCTCCCCTCGCTCGCTCAAAAGCCGATCAAAAAGATTTCCCAGAAATTGCAAGGCTATATCCTTAAAGGCGTAAGTGGGACCATGAAAAAGCTCCGCTATATTAAAACCGCCTGCATATTTAAGCGGTACAACATCGGATGCGTCAAACGGAGCGTAGGTTGCATGGATAAGCTCCTCAAAATTATCAACCCCGTCCGCAAAGGGGTGCATTACCTCAAAAGCAATCTCGGGGTAGCTTTTCCCTCGCAGCCTTGCAATATCTATCTGAGGGTAACTTTCGGGGAGGAATAATCCTCCGTCCGCCGCAAGCCCCGACATAACCGCATTCTTAAAGGAAACTCCCTTTACTCCGCCTCTGGTGCTGAAATAGTTCATCAATTAGCATTAATCTCCGCTTAGTGGGATAAAACGGTAACTTTCCGTGGCGCCCTCCGCCTTTTCCACCTTCCCTACACCGGAACCTGCAAGGTGCATCCCCGCAACCCGCTGTTTGAGCGTAACTGCTTGCAATAACATCTTCTTCCTTGAAATATAGGCGGTATCTGGATCAACATCATAGCGGAGAGTGATCTTGGGTTCTGTAAATTGAATATTCGCATGGATAACATCCCCCCAGATAAGCATGGAGTTTGCGCAGTTTTGGGGATTATCGCAGTTTCCTAGCATATAGGCGGTGTGTCCGGGGGTATGTCCGATTATTTCAACGGCGGATATAAGCGGGGTTATCTTGGAACCTCCGATAAAATCGCGGAGGTTTTTCTCATAGAGCGATAAAACCCTCCCGGATTGCTTATCTCTCTCTCTCCAATACTGCACCTCACTCTTCGGAATATAAAGCTGTGCGTTGGGAAAAACCGCAGCTCCGTTATCCATAAGCCCGCCGATATGATCTCCGTGCATATGGGTGATGCAGATTCGCTTTATTTCTGAAGGCTTTATGCCAACTTTGGCGAGATTCGCAACTATATCGCTGCCTGAACTTTTTGGGAGCCCTGTATCAAAGAGGGTATATTCCTCCTTATCTTTAAGGAGAAAATAAACTATGGCGCTTGCCGCATAATTCGGGATTTTTTTGTATTTTTGAAGAAGTTCCGGGGTGGTGAAAGTATCGTCGCTTATATTGCGGCGGGAAGTGACAAAAGATATAAATTGGGCGTCTCCGACTTTAAAGGTAAAAATTTCCGTTTCAGCATAAACTTCAGAGCTCAAGAAAGATGTGAAGAAAATTATCCCCAACAGAGCAAACAATAATATTCTCATTTTAACAGCCTCGTTTTATGCTCCTCTGTGGCACGCTCTTTTAAGGCGCGTTTTACTACTTTTCCCCCCGCGTTAAGGGGTATGTCGTCGGTTACAGTTATATAGCGCGGAACCTTATAACTTGCCAGATTATGCCGCAGATACGCCTTTATTCCGTCTATTGTAATGTTTTCCGCCGGATCAAGTTTTAGATAGGCTACGGGAATCTCGCTCCCTTCCCCGTCCGGAACCCCCACCACGGCGGCGGAAATTACCCCGTTGTATTTGTATAAAAGCTCTTCCACCTCTCTAGGATAGAGATTCATCCCTTTTACAAGGATAAGGTCCTTCTTGCGGTCAATTATGTAGAGATACCCTTCTTTGTCTTTAGTGGCAATATCGCCGGTATAAAGCCACCCATCCTTTAAGACTTTCTCTGTCTCATCCTCCTGCCCCCAATAACCCTTGGTGATATTAGGACCCTTTGCTATTAGCTCTCCCGGAGTATTTGCCGGCAGATCGTTCCCGTAATCGTCCACGATCCGTACCTTTACCCCGTCAATCGGCAGACCGATACTCCCAATCTTCTGTTTGGCGATGGGATTAAAGGCTATGACGGGGGATGCCTCTGAAAGCCCGTAACCTTCCAAAATCACTGTGTTATAGACAGTCTTAAAACGGTTTATTATCTCCTCCGGAAGGGGCGCTCCGCCGCACATACACAACCTAAACGGAAAGCTCTCTCTAATCTCTCCCGCATGCTTAACCTTTGCCAGAGTGGAGTATAAGGCTGGAACCCCTACTAAAAGAGTAGGTTTTAATCTTTCAAGCACTTTGGGATATTCCGCCCGGTTTACCTCCAGTATGGATTCCATGATGATAATACTTCCCCCATGAATGAATAGGCAGTTAATGCAACCGGTAAGACTTGTGGCGTGAAACATTGGGAGAAGCAGGAGCATACGGTCGTCATGTCTTAATACGGCGGCTTTTGAAAATGACGCCGCATTTGAAATGAAGTTGTTATGGGTAAGCATCGCCCCTTTGGATTTTCCTGTGGTGCCGGAGGTATAAAGCACCATAGCGAGGTCGTCTTTATTAACTTTAATTGGTTTTAACTCCGCTTCAGCGGTGGTGATAACCACGGAATCAAATGTTGCCTTAGTGAAAGTGAATACCTTTTTTAAGTCCAGCATAAGTTTGGGAAGTTGGTTTATTCTCTCCGCAAAAGTGTTTGACGTTATTATATACGAGGCGGAGCAGTCGTTCAAGTTTGCCGCGATCTCAAGCTCTTTTAGGAAAACATTTGTGGGGACAGCCACAGCGCCTATTTTAGCTATGCTTATATATGCAAAGATAAAATCAGGGCTGTTTTCCAGCAAGATCGCCACCCTATCGCCAAAGCGCACTCCGTTTTTATAGAGAACTCCGGCAGTATGGCGAACAATCTCTTCCACTTTTGAATAGGTAAAGATGGAATCTTTAAAGAAAATCACGGGCTTATCGGGGTATTTTAGGGCGTTTTTACTGATAAGCTCCGAAAGGTTGTTATACTCCAAATCTGGTGATGACATACTGGGCATACTCCTATATTTATTCAATTATCTGTTTTATTGGCGGCTTTTTGGGCAATATTACCCAAAAAGTTAAGCAACGGGATGGTTTTAGTAAAGAAAGCAAGGGAGTAATCCACGAATTCCTTGCTGAAAACCAGGTCAGGAAGCCCCAGCTCCGAATAACCGGCGTAAATCCCGCGATATTTGGCATACTCTGCAAAAGGGTGATCTTTGGGAAAACCTCTGGGTACTTGCTTGGAAGGGTTTTCCCCGACTATATCCACCTTTTCGGCATCAAACCTTTTTAAGATTCCCGCAAACTCTTTTCCTAACTTTTTATCAGCAAGAGCCGCCCGGTATTCAGCCAGCACCGGCGGGACAAGATACCAACATCCAGTTGCAAGATAGAGGTTCTCTCTCTCCAATTGAACATAAAAACCGGGGTTTTCATGTTTTGCGTGGAAGAAATTCAGCCAGAACAGAATCCCAAGATGCGTTTTATAAGGGGCTTTACTTCGGGAAAAACGGGTGTCTTTATAAATTCTGAATAGGGAACGATCAACCTTTGCTTCATAGGTTAATTTTTTTACG
>JAITJJ010000194.1 GCA_031278965.1 Deferribacteraceae bacterium | reverse complement strand
CACGAACCAAGCCCCTTTGCCTATCCGACTGTTTCTCCCGTCTCATAATTGCCTCCTATCTCCTTATTCCTTATATACCCTATACCTCCTACTTTACAGAAAATTATTTACAGACTCGTTATAAATTTACTCTTGAAATAGAATGACTTGTCATAACACGTGAATATTTTTCGGAAACGCTTCAATCTCAAAAAACATCATTCTGTCTCGTTTCGCTGTTTATATCGTTCTTCATCATAATCTCAATGAACATTATATTGAGCTTATCGTAATCATATGAATAATACAATAGTGTAAACACTCTAATACTGCTTAAAGATTACTCCCAGTTTATCATAATAAAATTCCGGCTTTAAGCAGAAGAGCAGAGTATCTTTTTATCTCTTCCGCTGCATTTAAATCATTTAGTCTGTTGAACTCATCCTCGAAAATCTCAACGGAATAGCGCCCGGCCTGTGAAAGCAGCGCATAAAAACTTTTCGGATCCGTATCTGGGTCTGTTGAGCTCAAATATTCTATTATCCGTTTTCCATTTTTACCGTAGGGCACTATCACAGGACGGGTTAATTTGTCAAAAACCGTAAACTTTTCCCCTGCCGACTTAAAAGATTGTTTCAAACAGAGTTTGTCGGCGGGGCAGTTTACCGTAATCTGATTTATTCCCAACAATTGGAGGAGAGTTCTCCCTGATACTTCCTTTTCCCCTATATTGTAAGAAAGGGCCTTTTTTATATTGGAAAAATAGTTGTTAAAATATTTTCCCATGGCTTCCGGTGAAAGGATATTATCTGCGTGTTCGCATATAACAGCCTCCGCCGCTCTGCGTCCTTCCCATATCTCCGGCAGAGCCTCTATATTTTCCTCCGGGTCTATTATATACACTTTTCCTGTTATCCCGGGGCGCATCTCCCGGTTGCACCTGCCTGCCGCCTGAGCTATGGAAGCAAGCCCTGCTAAAAATCTTATCACTACGTCAAAGTCTATATCCACCCCTGCTTCAATGAGCTGGGTACTGACGCATAAGACAGGCTTACTTGTCCTCAGCCGCTCTTTCATAACTTTTATTACATCGCTTTTGTGGTCGGCGCACATATAAGCGCTTAAATGAAACAACGCATCCTTCGGGATATCATTTGAGATCTCGTCAAACCCGATATAAAGTCTTTTTGCCCAGTCTTTGGTATTTGTTATGATCAGCACTTTACCTGTTTCCTTAAATTCATCTTCCGCCAACCGTATTATATTTTCTTTGCTCCAGTCTTTGGAACCGTTCCAATTATAGATATTCACGCGTGAAAGTTTTAGGGCGTCCGTATCTTCCATAATCTCCCCCGCTGAACGGATGCGGCCTTTTTGGGAGGAAATCCCGGTATTATTCAGAAATGGCTGTGTCGCCATGCATAATATGACGGAAGTTCCCGCATGTTCTGCCAGAAAGTTCACCGCATTGGAGAAGATATGCGTAAACTTAGGCGGAAGCGCCTGAATTTCATCAAAAATAATAACGCTTTTCGCTAAGTTGTGCATTTTGCGCGTATAGCGGTTCTCTCCCGAAAAGAGGACGGAGAGGAATTGATACATAGTGGTAAATATGATAGGCGCACCCCAGCTTTGTGAGAGAATCTTTGTACGGTAGCTTTTATTCTCCGGCAAAAGGGCAGAGTGATCCTCTAACACAAATTCGCCCCCAATCCCTAATTTCTCCTTCACTTCCGCGGCATTCTGCTCAATAATGGAGGGATATGGGATGACATATACAATGCGTTCAAGTCTATGCTCTTTAAGGTGATGCAAGGCAAATCTCAGCGAAGCAAAGGTTTTACCGCCGCCTGTGGGAACACTTAGAGTATAGACACCCTGCCTGCCGCCGGCCATATCTTTGCATCGGTCTGATATTTCAGAGCGCACTTTGTTTATCCCGTCGGAAGGCGGGAATAAATTGTCAATTTTATATGTAAGTTCCTCCCAATTTATGGGGGTATCGGGGGAAACGGGGATTTTTTCCCAAAGCGCGCTGTCAAGCCTGTCGGCATCTAATAAGACAGCTGAAAAGCATCCTTGTGAGCATCCCAAAGTAAAAATCTCTGGTATTTGCGTATTTCTCTGCTTCCCCGCAAAAATTTTTATTGTTTTTAATCTCCGTTATTTTGTCAGACAATTCCCTGAAAGCGGCTTCCTCCAGAACTTCAGTCTCTTCACGGAATTCAAATTTTTCCAAGCTCTCTCTGTAAAAGGTCTGCTCAAAAGACTTCCCTAAGCGTTTGGATAGATTATAATTGCCGTTTTCATCATAAACATCTATTAAGCCGCTATGATGGGGAACCAAGCAGAGTGAGACGATCTGGCAGGCAAGCCCTCCTTTTTTGCCCCACTTTTCTTTTATCCACTGCCCTGCGGCAATGGAATGTTCTATCTTCCCTTTTTTCTCAAAAGCCGCCGTATTTTTTCCCTCATCGGCTATACCTTCCGCATCATCTTTATCAAAATCAAGGAATGGCGATCTCTTAACTGAATTTTATATAATCTTGAAAAGTGTCGCCGTACTTCCCTACATCATGGGTTTCCCCGGAGAGTTTTCCGGTTTTTTCAAGCCCGAATTTTTCCCCGAATTTTCCCGCCAATTCGGAAACCCCTTTCAAATGCCCGCTTAAAGGCTGGTTTTTATCTTTTCCCGGACGCGCTATGTAATCTGACACAAAAAACACCCCTCATTCGTAGTGAAAATTTATGTAAATCTATCAAAATTATTGCTTT
>JAITJJ010000195.1 GCA_031278965.1 Deferribacteraceae bacterium | reverse complement strand
GAACTCCTTGCGGGGATCCCATCCATAGTTTACGGGTTTTTCGGTTTGGTGCTTTTGGCGCCCATAGTAAGGGGAATATTCGGCGGAAGCGGTTTGTCAATGTTTACTGCCTCTTTAATATTGGGGATTATGATTCTGCCCACTATAGTTGCCGTAAGCGAAGCCGCCATAAGGGCGGTACCGCCCTCCTGCTATGAAAACGCCATCGCTTTGGGCGCATGCCGGGAGCGGAGTATTTTTTGCGCTGTTCTTCCTGCGGCGACAAGCGGGGTGACGGCGGCGGTGGTGCTGGGGATTGGACGGGCAATCGGCGAAACTATGGCGGTTGTGATGGTGGCGGGGAATCAGGCTCGTATGCCATCCGGTCTCTTTCAAGGGCTAAGAACGATGACCGCAAATATTGTGCTTGAAATGGGTTATGCCGCTGACCTTCACCGGGATGCACTCTTTGTGACGGCGGCAATCCTGTTAATCTTTATATTAATTATAAATGCCGTGCTCTTTTATATATCAGGTATGAATAAATTGGAACATTCATAGACTATGAACAGATATAAACTTATACGTTTCGGAGTGTGGGCGGCGGCTTTTATGTCGGCTGCAACCCTTTTTATTATAATATTTTATATTTTGGTGAACGGTGTGCCTCACCTGACGCCCGACCTTTTCAGCTGGCGCTATACTTCCGAAAATGTTTCCATGACTCCGGCTATTATAAACACCGCCGTTATGACAGTGTTAAGCCTTCTGGTATCCGTGCCATTAGGGCTTTTTACCGCCATATATCTGGTGGAATATTCAAGAGCATCCCGCTTTCTCACCTTCATACGCCTAGCAGTGCAAACCTTAGCGGGGATACCTTCCATAGTATACGGACTTTTCGGGCTTATATTCTTTGTTACCTTTTTAAGTTGGGGGTTTTCCATATTAAGCGGGGCACTGACCCTTGCCATTATGGTGCTCCCAGTCATTATCCGCACGGGGGAAGAGGCTCTGATTGCCGTGCCTGTTTCCTATCGGGAGGGCTCTTTTGCGCTAGGAGCAACCCGTCTTAGGACGGTTTTCCGCGTGGTAATCCCCGCGGCGGTGCCCGGAATTATGGCGGGGATCATCTTGGCAATAGGGAGGATTGCGGGGGAAACGGCGGCGCTTATATACACGGCAGGCACGGTGGCAAAAACCATAACCGGCGTTACATCCAGCGGGCGCACCCTTGCAGTTCATATGTATGTACTCTCCAGCGAGGGCTTTAATACCGATCAGGCCGCTGCCACGGCTGTAGTGCTTCTAGTGCTTGTGGCAGGGATGAACGCGCTCTCATTATATATTGCAAAAAAGGCGGTTTCTTATGAGCAGTAAGTTTGAGGTAAAAGAGTTAAATCTATTTTTCGGGGAGTTTCAAGCTCTTTACAATATAAATCTGCAATTCAGCGAGCGGGAAGTTTTCGCCTTGATAGGTCCCTCCGGCTGCGGGAAATCCACATTTCTAAAAACCTTAAACCGAATGAACGATCTTGTGCTTAACTGCAAGATAACCGGAGATGTTTTATTGGACGGCAAAGACATATTCAGCGCCATTGACGTTAACGTTCTTAGAAAGAGTGTGGGGATGGTTTTTCAGAAACCAAACCCGTTTGCTATGAGCATATACGAAAATATTGCTTTCGGTCCGAAAACCCATGGGGTGAGCAAAAAAGCGGAGCTTGATGAAATAGTTGAGATGTCGCTTTCCGCCGCCGCTTTATGGGACGAGGTAAAAGACCGACTGAAGAAGAGCGCCCTTGATCTCTCGGGCGGGCAGCAACAGAGGCTTTGCGTGGCGCGCTCGCTTGCGGTAAACCCGGAAGTGCTTTTAATGGATGAACCCACCTCCGCCCTTGATCCCCTATCCACACTAAAGATAGAAGAATTGATATGTAATTTGAAGACAAAATATACTATAATCATTGTAACTCACAATATGCAACAGGCGGCGCGCGTATCGGATAAAACCGCATTTTTCTTATTGGGGCAGTTGATCGAGGCGGATCTTACGGACAAGATTTTTTCAAGCCCCAAGGATAAACGCACGGAAGATTATATTACAGGAAGGTTTGGTTAGGAGATATAGATGTTAAGAGCAAGGTTTGCAGAGCAGATGAGCGAAATACACAAGGCTCTCGTGGAAGGGGGGCAGGTAATAGAAAGCGCTTTGGAAAGTGCGTCCCAGAGCATATCCACAGGAAAGGGTTTCAAGAAAACCGCCAAGTATGAGCATAAAACTGATGAGATGGAAGACAATATTGAAAGCCTATGTTTTCACCTTCTCTCCACTCAACAGCCGGTGGCGGGGGATCTGCGCCTTATCTCCGCCGCGCTTAAGATAATTTCCGATATGGAGCGCATTGGAGACCTCTGCCGTGATATTGCGCTGTTGAGCCCGGAGTTCAGTGAAACGATGGACACGTCAAAGATTATGCTTATGTGCAAAACGGCTTCCGAAATGGTAAAATTAGGGATAAACGCCTTTGTTGCGGCGGATACAAACCTTGCTTTTCAGGCGATTGAAAGCGATTCTTATGTGGATTCCCTATTTTTTGAATTAAAAAACGATCTGATAAAAGCGGCGACGGAGCACCCGCACCTTGCGGCAAGCGCCATGGATTTTCTCCTTGCGGCAAAGATTGCGGAAAGGATTGCGGATCATGCCTGCAATATTGCCCAATGGGTTATATATGCCCTGACAGGGGAACGTAGGGGGGCTTACGGGTGATTTATATAGTGGAAGATGATCCTGATATCCGAGAACTGGAAGTTTACGCTTTAAAATCTGGCGGCTATGATGTCAACTCCTTCGGAAATGGCGCGGCATTTCTATCCGCCTTTTCCGAAAAGATGCCGCAGTTGGTGCTTTTAGATATAATGCTCCCCGATATAGACGGCTACGAGCTTCTTAAAAAAGTTCGCAAATTGGGGAATATCCCGGTGATTATGGTTACAGCAAAAAGCTCCGAAATAGATAAACTTAAAGGTTTTGACGTGGGAGCGGATGATTATGTTTGTAAGCCGTTCAGCGTTATGGAGCTTACCGCAAGGGTCGGGGCGCTTATGAGGCGTTCTGGAGCGGTGGAAACGGCGGTTGTATCGGCGGGAGACATATCCGTTGATTCAGCGCGCCGGACTGTAAGCATTGAGGGAAAAATCATCAAGGATTTTAGGTATAAAGAGTTTGAGCTCTTGAGATTCCTTATAAAAAACCCCGAAAGGGTTCATAGCCGCGATGAGCTTATGAATATTGTATGGGGGCTTGAATATGTGGGAGAAAGCAGAACGGTGGATATGCACATCCGTTCCATTCGGCAAAAATTGGGGGCTTTTGCGGATATGATCCAAACTGTTAGAAATGTTGGGTATAAATTGGTATATGAGAAAAAAGATTAAATTTTATCTTATCCTCATCTCTTTCCTTTCTGTTGTGGTCTCGATGACAAGCGAGGTTGTCATTACCTATGGGATAATTTCAAAAGCGGCAATGAAGATGCTGAAAGATGAAGCCGAAATCTTCGACAGAGCGCAGGATCCTGCCGCCCTTACTTCCGCCTCCCCTGTGAGGGTGACGATAATAGGTGCGGACGGGGTTGTAATAGCGGATTCCCACGCAAAAGCGGAGGAGATGGAAAATCACAGGGAGCGTCCGGAAATCAGAAAAGCCATAGACAGCGGAAGCGGTTTTTTCAGCAGAAAATCCGACACCCTCTCCACCGATACGCTATATTATTACTATGCTTTTTCCCGTGACGACGGTTCTGTTCTGCGGGTTTCCACAGAAGTTGACAGCATACACTCTCTTATAGCGGACACCTTGCCGTATTCGGTGCTGCTCGCCATAATCTTTTTTGCCTCCGCCGTCTGGTTTTCGGGGTATCTCACGAACCGAACGGTAAACCCTATGGAAGACTTTTTCTTAAAGTTTAATATGCGCTCCGAACCGGTTTATCCTGAACTTGCCCCGGTAATGCTCCTTATAAGGGAGAAACACGGGGAGATTGAACGCAAGATGAATGAGCTTGCCGCCCAGCGGCGGGAAACAGAAGCCATAATGGAGGGGATGAGCGAGGGGATGATCTTTTTGGATACTCTTGGCAAGATCATCCTAATCAACCCTGCCGCCTTTAAACTGATGGGCGAATCCGTGCGGGATTGCGCGGGGCTGGATCTTATCTATTTTATCCGGGATAAAAAGCTGATTAAAAGCGTCAATCGCGCCGTTGGGGGGGAGGAACAGAGCGTTGATACGAAGGTAAACGGGCGCAATATATCCATACACGCCGCTCCGGTGTTGTATAACGGAGAGCAGGCGGGGGCTATCTGTATTCTTAGGGATATTACGGAGCAGATAAAGGCGGAAAATATGCGCCGTGAGTTCACGGCAAATGTTTCCCACGAGTTAAACACGCCGCTGACATCCATATCCGGCTATTCAGAGCTCTTGGCGGCGGGAAAGGGGAATCCGTCAGAGTTTGGGGAGAGAATCCATAGGGAGGCGCAGCACCTTATCTCCCTAATTTCAGATATATTAAAGCTCTCGGAGCTTGAAAACGGGGAGGGCGAGCACCCTGTAGAATTATGCGACCTTTTGGAGATAGCCCGCAACGCTTTGCAGCGTCTTGAAATAACCGCCAAAGAACGGGGGATCACCCTTAGGGTTACGGGGGAAGGCTTTACGCTGGAAGCGGAAAAAGAGCTCCTTATCCAACTCGTCAGCAATCTCTGCAATAACGCCGTTCAATATAATAAAGACGGCGGGAGTGTCACAGTTACCGTTGAGGAAAATATGCTGAGCGTCTCCGATACGGGGATAGGGATACCCCAAAAAGATCTGGAGAGGATATTTGAAAGATTTTACAGGGCGGATAAAGCCCGCTCCCGTGAAACCGGAGGAACGGGCTTAGGGTTGGCCATAGTAAAGCACGCCGCCCAAAAACTCGGAGCGAAGCTGTCTATAGAGAGCACCGAAGGGGTGGGAACTGTAGTGAAGGCTGAGTTTGGATCTTAAAAAAACACCTTTTGAACTACTCTTTCTGCCTTTTAATCTGCATGCCGAATACTCTTTATGTTGATTCCGTGTGCAAAAAAAGAGGTAATTAAACTTCCCTTTATAGTGCCACTCAAGATATTCAAATACTTTAAATAACGCCAGGTTGCTTCTTGTCTTTAATAAAACATCAGAAAGCGCATCTTATTCCAAACTGTCCCACAAAGGCATCGTCAGCTTCTCCTCTGCCGTCTTTGGAAAAATCGGTGAGGAAGTATGCAAACTCAATAGCAAAGGTAAGGTACTCCCCCATACTGTATTTTGTGGTAAAATCAAACTCTATCAAGCTGTCCTCCGTGATCAGGAACTGTATCCCATGTCCCCCGTAATAGCGGTAATTATCTGGAGTGCCTTTTTCATTGGTGCCCATAATATAAGCGGCAGCAAGCTTATGAGGCAGTTTTTCAGTAAACTTTATTGCGTCAAGGCTTAAACCAGCTGCCCACATACCTGCCGGGCTGAAGGCTATAAGGGAATCATACAAGCTAAAATTAAAACTGCCGGTAAAGCCCGAATGCAGTGGCGGCAAAGTTGCCGTCTCCGCCGAGTACAGGTATTATGCCGTATTGTTTTTTAGAGGCATCACCCTTGTCAGAACCGGAACCATACCATCCATAAATACCTAGTTTCCTATATCAAAAGTATTGTAGCTTGTAAGAAATGATGTCCCTATAGTCCGAGGGAGTTAAAATAGATTTGATAAACAACTTAACAGGGGGAGCAAGGGAGAGTATGGATAATACCAGAAGACGCAGGAAATTAACAGAAAAAGATCGTTATGCAATTGAGAAGTGTATGAAGCGTAGCGACAGCGTGGCTTCAACAGCTATTCTTCCCGGAGTAAGCATAAGGACGATTAAGCGAGAGGTTAATCGCGGAACAGTAGAACAGTTGAACAGTTGAACAGCGCTCTTGGTTTGCGTAAGGTATATAAAGCCTGTTATGCACAGGAGCGGCATTGTGAAAGGGTTTCTAAGCGGGTCAGAGCTCCGGGTTATCTCAAACTAAGGAGAACTGATAGCTCATAT
>JAITJJ010000160.1 GCA_031278965.1 Deferribacteraceae bacterium | reverse complement strand
AATTGCTTTATATTTGCAAAAGATATATAATCAATCTTATCTATGTTAACAGTTTTATTAAAATTATTTACTGCTTTCGTTTTGGTGGGCGCCAACGCCTTTTTTGTTCTGGCGGAGTTTTCCATTGTTAAGATTCGAAAAACCCGTCTGGAAGAGCTTGTGAAAAAAGGGAACCGCACCGCAGATCATGCCCTTGATATTGTAAACCGTCTGGATTCCTACCTTTCGGCGAACCAGTTGGGGATCACCCTTGCGTCTCTCGGTCTTGGCTGGATAGGGGAACCTGCCATAGCCACCATTATTCAGCCGATTTTATCCAAACTTCCCGTTTACAATACCCCCCTGCTTCACTCGGTAAGCGTAATAATAGCTTTTAGCTTTATAACCTTGCTGCATGTTGTGTTGGGGGAGCTTGTCCCCAAAAGTATTGCTATTCAGAAGACGGAGAAGGTGGTTCTCATTATTGCGCTCCCTTTGAAGTTGTTTTATAAAGCGGCTTATCCATTAATATTCATCTTTGATAAGATTGCAATACTCTCTTTAAGGATTATCGGTCTTTCGCAGGGCGGCGGAGAATCACAGCACTCTGAAGAGGAATTAAGGATGATTATGAACGCCAGCACCGAAGGGGGTGTTTTAGATGATACCGAAGGGGAGATGTTCGATAATCTCTTTGCTTTCTCTGATAAAACCGCTCGTGAAGTAATGATACCAAGAACGGATATGCTATGCCTGTATCTCGCTGATGGCTATGAAAAAAACTTAAACTCCGTTCTTAACTCTTCCTACACCCGCTTCCCCCTCTGCCGTTCAGATAAGGATAATATAATAGGGATGGTTCATCTGCGGGATATTTTGGGAAAAGAGATGACGGGGGCTAAAGGGGTAAATATTGAAACATTAAAGAGGGAGATTTTATATGTACCGGAATCTCTTAATATCTCCGCCATAATGCAAAAGATGAAAAAGAGCAGGATTCATCTGGCGGTGGTTGTGGATGAATACGGAGGCACCGCCGGCCTTATCTCTCTGGAGGATATTTTAGAGGAGATAGTCGGGGAGATCAATGACGAGCACGACACTATGCGGGAACCTGAATATAAAGAGCTTCCGGACGGGACTTTTGAGCTGAGCGGATTAATGCATCAAGACGAAGCGGGCAAACTGCTTGGCATAGATTTTGGGGAACAGGAGGCGGACAGTATCGGCGGGTTTGTTTTCTCCCTATTGGGGAGAAAGCCCGTTGTGGGAGATACCGTCATATTCGGAGGTTATGCTTTTGAAGTAACCGAGATAGAAAGGGTGCGCATAATTAAGGTAAAGGCATATAAGCGTCTTTAACAGGCGGCAAGCTCCATTTCAATGAAAATGATGTTGGCGGCAAATCTAAATCCCGAAATACCCTCCCGCAAATTCCTGCAAAAAACCGTATCTTGACGAAGGCGACGGGCGCTGTTATAATCACAGGCATGAGCATAAAGATAATAAGGACGGTGGAACTCCTTGCGGTCATATCCACCGTAGCGCTGGTGATAGGGATATGGTTTTCAAGCTCCACCGCAAAGAGCGGGGAGAGTGTTGTTACTGCCGAAAACCAGATATATCTTGAAGGAGTTACCTTCTCCCAAACTATGGATGGCGGTGATTTTGCTGTCGTAACGGCGGAGCTTGCCTATCTTAGCCGGAATCAGGATTTAGCTGTACTTGAAAAAACCACTCTGCGCATTGAGGGAGACGGCACTCTATTTACAGCCAAGGCGGACAAAGGTCAGTATTTTTTTGAAAAATATCTCTCCTCCAGCGGTAGGATAGAAGGAGTATATAATGATCTTACCTACTCCACAGGGGATAATGGTTCCTTCACTTACGACTTTGCGGAAGGGGGGGGAGTATTAAAAGAAAACGTTACCGTGCGTCAGCAGGCCTACCTAATCACTGCAAACACTGTTTATTTTGACTATGCGGAAAACTCTATCCTCTTTGACGGGGCGGTATCCCTCTCCGTAAAAGGTAAAACCCCATGAAAAAACTGCTCTTTTCCGTTGCCGCAACCCTATTCTTATCTCTCTCTGTTTGGGCGGATACGCTGCCCGCCGGAGCAATCACGATAAAATCCGACAGTATGAAATATTTGGGCAGTGAGGGGAAGTCCATTTTTACAGGCAAAGTAGTGGTGACAAGCGAAGCGTATATTTTAAAGGCGGACGCTCTGGATGTATTTTTTACCAAAAATAATGATGTAAGCCGCATTGTATGCAATAAAAATGTCAACTTCCAGACAGAGGATATCCGCGCCACCTCCGCCTATGCGGATATAGATCAAAAAACAAAGATAATCACCCTTCAGGGGAAAGCTAAACTTTGGCAGGGGGTAAACTATCTTGAAGGGGAAAAGATTAGGATCAACTATGAAACCAGAGAGATCATAGCCGATAAGGGAAGCTCCGACCGAATCACCGTGATATTCACACCTGACAATAAAACAGATAATAATACGGGAAATCTAAAATGAGGATTTGCCTTACAATTTCAATCATAATCATTTTTGCCGCCCATACCGCTTTTGCGGCGGATGATGTGGGAAAAGTGACAATTCATGCTGCAAGCGTCCGCTATTTCGGCGAAGAAAACCGCTCTGCCTTCACTGGAAATGTGGTGATGATAAACGCCGACTATACTTTAACCGCAGACCGGGCGGAGGTTTATTTTGAAGAAGGGAGCGCCGTCAAGACGATTCGATGTTTTTCCAACGTAAATATTAAAACCGCCAATATCCTTGCCGTCTCCAATTTTGCGGATATTGATGCTTTAAAACAAACTATAACCGTTTTCGGAAATGCCAGGGTGTGGCAGGAGAATAACTATATGGAAGGCGAAACGGTTATATTCAACTATATTACCAGAGAGATCGCAGTCAAGAAAGGGGAAGGCGGTAAAGTCCGGGTGATAGTAAATCCGGATGAGGATTGATCTATGGGGATTAACCGATGAGCCTCTCCTGCCGCAATCTGCAAAAGAGTTTTAAGAAACGCAAAGTTGTGGACAATGTTTCGCTCCTTGTCAATAAAGGGAGTATTGTGGGGTTGTTAGGACCCAACGGCGCGGGCAAGAGCACTACCTTTTATATGATAGCCGGAATAATTAAGCCGGACGGCGGGGAGATTGCCCTGTGGGAAAACAATATTACTAAAAAATCTATGTATGAACGCTGCCTTTTGGGGATTGGTTACCTTCCGCAGGAGGCGTCCGTTTTCCGTAAAATGACCGTTACAGATAACCTCATCACCGCCCTTGAGCTGAAGGGGATACGTGATGAAAAAAGGAGGGCGGAGGAGCTTATTGAGGAGTTCCGCCTTGCCCATGTTGCCAAAAGTTATGGCTATAACCTCTCTGGAGGGGAACGGAGGAGGGTTGAGATTGCCCGTTGCCTTGCCACAGATCCGGATTTTGTGCTCCTTGATGAACCGTTTGCTGGGATTGACCCCATCTCTGTCAACGACATTCAACAGATGGTCTTTTCTCTAAAAGAGAGAGGGATAGGTGTGCTTATTACGGATCACAACGTCCGCGATACCCTTAAAATTACGGATCACGCCTATATTATAGCCGAAGGGCATGTGCTGACAGACGGCAAACCTGACGAAGTGGTTACCAACCGTGAGGTTATAGAAAAATATCTTGGAAAAGATTTTTTAGTAAAATAAAAGATGGGAAATTACCAATGAATATTAGGGAGAACGGACTTTGAGCGAGCCTCGCCTAAATCTGGGGATTAAAACAAAACTCACGACATCACTTCTGATTACGCCTCAGATGACACAATCGCTCTCTATTCTTCAGATGCCCCTTGCGGAGCTTGCCCTCGAGCTTTCCAACTATTTGGAAACAAATCCAGCTCTGGAAAGCGATGATTTTGATATGGATATAGAGGCGGAAGAGGATGGGAGAGATGAGAGCGAGCAGATAGCGGAGGAAACCCTTCTTGAAAATCTTGTGAGCCCTGAATGGGATAACTATATAGGGGACGGCAATTCCAATGAGCTTTCCTTTTCGCCGCAGCCGGGGGATGATGAGCCGGACTATGAGGATTATATCTCTGCCGGGGAAACTTTATCCGAACACCTATCAAAACAGCTTAAAACAGCAAACCTTAACGAGAAGCAACTTGAAATCGGAAATATGATAATAGGCAACCTTGACGAAACAGGCTACTTTCAGGCGGATATTTTCGAGATTGCGGAACTCTGCAATTGCACGGGAAGAGAGGTTTTGGAAGTGTTGTCTGTTATAAAAACCTTCGATCCCGCGGGGATAGCAAGCGAAAATCTTATTGAGTGCATTTTGGCGCAGCTTTCTGAACTTGGGGTATCTGAAGGGGAGTATGTGCAGATACGGGAGATTCTCTTAAATTATACATCTGAGCTTGAAAGCCGCAGATATGATGAGATAGTCCGTAAAACCGGGCTAGACCGTGAAAACCTAAACGAGATTTTAGAGATTATCCGCAGAACTGATCCCTTTCCGGGCATGAAGTTTGCTTCAGATTCCAATAAATTTATTACACCGGATGCCTATATTATCCCCAACGGCGACGGTTTTGATGTGCGTCTTAATGAAACGGGGTTGCCCGCTATGCGCCTGAACTCATTCTATCTTAGAACCATAGCAAGCCCGGAGTTGGATGAAAACACCCGAAAATATATGGAAGACAAGATAAAGGGGGCTGTCTGGATATTAAGGAGCCTCCATAAACGTCAGAAAGCAATTTATAAAGTCACTAAAGCTATAGTTGATGTGCAGAGGGATTATCTTAAGCTTGGAGAAGAGTATTTTAAACCGTTGAGACTTAAAGATATTGCCGATATGACCGAGTTGCACGAGTCAACGGTTTCAAGGGTAACGGCGGGGAAGTATATTTTAACGGATCAGGGGATGTTGGAACTAAAGTCGTTCTTCTCTAAAAAACTTGATACGACAGACGGAGATACCTCTTCCCGCAGCGTAAAAACACAGATGCGCGCCATATTGGATAAAGAGCCCCCCAACTCTCCGTATTCTGACGACAGACTGACCCATATATTAAACGATATGGGGATAGATATAGCGCGCAGGACGGTAGCAAAATACCGGGAAGAGATGAAAATACCGAAAAAGGCCCAACGCAAACGGATAAAGCTAAGCGGATAGATATTTCCCCTGAAAATTTAAAATAGTGCTCTCCGCACAGTGTGTTAGAAATATAACTTCCTGTCATATAGGAATAAATAATCATTATAAAAATATATTAAAAATTTTATTGACACGGATTTAGTAATTTAGTAGTATCTGTTTCCCTTGTTGAAGTAAGGTAGTTAGCAGTTAGCTATTTTATTTTATGATAATGGGTTATAGTTGTTATTTGGCAATTAAATAGGAAGGGAAAGAGAGAGGGAG
>JAITJJ010000146.1 GCA_031278965.1 Deferribacteraceae bacterium | reverse complement strand
CAGCTTCGCCCAATCCGCGGTCATCCCGTCTCTGGCGGTGACGGCCCTGAAAGCCGCAACGTTTTCATAGGTGCGGTCATCTCCCGCAACCCCTACAGAATTTACGGGAAGGAGAACGCAGAAAGCCTGCCACACATTATTATACTGTCCGCTGTTTTTTAACTCTTCCAAGGCTATATAATCCGCTTTGCGAAGAATATCGCACCGTTCTTTGGTAACCTCGCCGAGTATCCTTATTGCAAGACCTGGTCCAGGGAACGGGTGCCGCATTACTATATCTTCTGGAAGCCCTAGCCTCTGCCCCGCAAGGCGCACTTCATCCTTAAAGAGTTCCCGCAAAGGCTCCAGAAGGGTAAAATGCATATCTTTCGGGAGCCCCCCAACATTATGGTGGCTTTTTATGGTGGCGGAAGGCCCTTTGACAGATAAACTCTCTATCACGTCTGGGTAAAGTGTGCCCTGTGCCAAAAACTTAAATTCCCCTGCTTTTTTTGCCTCTTCCTCAAATACCCTGATAAAGGTTTCCCCTATGATCTTGCGCTTGCGCTCCGGTTCCTCAACCCCTTTTAAAGCGGTCAAAAACCGCTCTTCCGCATTTATGCGTATAAAATTTATATCAAAAGACTTTTTAAATGCATGCTCCACAAGATCTCCCTCGCGGTAGCGCAAAAGCCCCGTATCCACAAAAACACAGGTGAGCTGATCTTTTACGGCGCGGCTTATAAGCGCTGCGGTAACAGAAGAATCTACCCCTCCGGAAAGCCCGCAGAGAACACGCTCTTTGCCTACGACATCTCGGATTTTAGATATTTGGGAGTCTATAAAAGAAACGGTGTTCCAATCCTTTTGTTCATCGCATATATAGGTAAGAAAGTTAAAAAGTATCTCATTGCCGAACATCGTATGGACTACTTCCGGGTGGAACTGTATCCCGTAAAAACGGCGGGCGGGGTGTTCCATCCCCGCAATGGGGGCATCGGGGGAGGCGGCAAGTTTTACAAACCCATCCGGCAAGGTCTCAACGTGATCGCCGTGACTGACCCAAGCGTCAAAGCTTTTAGGGATATCGCTAAAGAGAGGAGATTCTTTTTCAATACTGACTTCGCTTTTTCCGTAACCTCTGTTTAAGGCGGATAACACCCTCCCTCCAAGAAGCTTTGTCATAAGTTGCATCCCGTAGCATATGCCTAAAATAGGGATTTTAAGGGAAAAAATCTTTTTATCTATAGTCGGAGCGTTTTCACCGCAAACAGACGCGGGTCCGCCGGAGAGTATGATCCCTCGCGGAGATTTTTCTTTTATTTTGGATACCCCCGTATCAAACGGGAGGATTTCGGAATAAACCCCTAATTCCCGGACACGCCGCGCAATAAGCTGGGTGTATTGGGAGCCGAAATCTAAAATCACAATCATAACTTCCCTCGCTAAAACCTTATAGCTTAACTTTCAGAAAAAAGCAAACAATAGTAGTATTTTGGAGAAAAACGGCTGGCACCCTCTTTTATCCATAGTTTCGCTGTTGACAAAGTTAAAGAATATGATACTTTCTTGTGAGAGGAAAGGATGAATAATGAGCGCTCTCCAAGAAACCGAACACTGACGGTTTCAGAGGAGGAATGTCAGGCGTTAAAGAAAAAAATACTTTATCCGCAGGGTGAATTTTTTTCTATAGTCGATATTCTCAATAAAACGATCTGTGCAAATCTCTTTGATATTTTAGATTCACTCCCCAAAGGGTTTGCGGATCTGCTTATAATAGATCCTCCTTATAATTTGGATAAGGATTTTAACGGTCTCAAGTTTTCAAAGAGAGATGACGACAAATATCTGGAATATTTGTTCGGTTGGTTCCCCGGCATAATAAAGACATTAAAGCCCGGAGGTTCGGTCTATCTCTGCGGGGACTGGCGGAACACCTTCTCTTTATACTCCGTCATGCGGGATTACCTCGTGATACGAAACAGGATAATCTGGCAGCGGGAAAAGGGGCGGGGGGCAAAGGCGAATTGGAAGAACTCGTCAGAGGATATATGGTTTGCAACTTTAGGCGAGAACTATTATTTTGATGTTGAAGCCGTGAAGCAAAAACGGCGGGTAATAGCCCCCTATAAAGAAAATGGAAGGCCTAAGGATTGGGAGGAAACGGATAACGGTAATTTTAGGCTTACCTGTCCAGGCAATTTTTGGGATGATATTTCCGTTCCATACTGGTCAATGCCCGAAAATACCGATCACCCCGCGCAGAAACCGGAGAAATTGATCGCCAAACTTATTTTAGCAAGCTGCCCTGCGGGTGGAGTGGTGTTTGATCCGTTTTTAGGCTCTGGCACCACCTCGGTTGTTGCAAAGAAGTTGAGGCGCGATTATATAGGGGTGGAGATAAACGAAAAATACTGCTGCTGGGCTGAGAAACGCTTAATTGCGGCGGAACAGGATAAAAGCATACAGGGGTATACTGACAGCGTGTTCTGGGAGCGAAACACATTGAATTTGCAGAAAAAAGAGCGCTCTCATTTACGGGGATAAAACAGGATGGAACGGAACAATAAAACGGAGGATACTTTGGCAAAGAAGATATATCTGTATGACACTACTTTAAGAGACGGTACCCAATCCGAAGAGGTGAATTTTACCGTAAACGATAAATTGCGGATAGCAAGGCGGCTTATTGATTTTGGTATAGATTGCGTGGAGGGGGGTTGGCCCGGATCAAATCCGCGGGATATAGAGTTTTTTGATCGCCTTAAAAAATCCTCCCTTCCCAAAGATAGAATATCCGCTTTTTCAAGTACTCGCAAAGCAAAGAGTTCTTGTGACAAAGACCCTATGATTCAAGCGCTCTTAGAAGCTGAAACCCCGATTTTTACCATTTTTGGCAAAACCTCGCTTTTACACGTCCGCTATGCGTTAAGCATTACTCCGGAAGAAAATCTGGAGCTCATCTCTGATACTGTGAGTTATCTTAAAAGATATGCCGATAAGGTATTTTTTGATGCGGAGCACTTTTTTGACGGATTTATTGAGGATTCCAACTATGCCCTTAAAGCTGTGGAAACCGCCTATAAAGCCGGCGCCGATGCGATTGTGCTATGTGAGACCAACGGCGGGGTTATGATGGATAAACTCTCCTATGCGGTTAAGCAGGTGAAAGAATGCCTGCCTCAAGCCGATATTGGCATACATTGTCATAACGACTGCGGCTTGGCAGCGGCAAATTCCATCTGCGCCATAGAGAACGGGGCGGTTCATCTGCAGGGAACTGTAAATGGTCTTGGGGAGCGTTGCGGAAATGCAAACCTATGTACACTTATCCCGAATTTACAGTTAAAATACGGCTATGACTGCGTCGGGGAAAATATCAAAGAGCTGAAAGCGCTCTCAATGTTTGTCAGCGAGCTTGGCAATCTAACCCCAGCCAACCGCGATCCGTTTGTGGGACGTTCTGCTTTTACCCATAAGGCAGGCGTGCACGTTTCGGCGGTAGTGAAAAACCAAGTCACCTATGAGCATATAGAGCCTGAAACAGTTGGAAATATCAGACGGGTGCTGGTATCCGATCTTTCCGGGAGGAGCAACCTTCTTTATAAAGCGGAATCGTTTGGGCTTGATATAGATAAAGCTCAGGCAACAGAAGTTTTGGAAAAGCTGAAAAAGATGGAAAGTCTGGGATATGAGTATGAAGGGGCGGAAGCTAGCTTTGAGATGATAGTTCTTAAAGCGATGGGAAAGCTCCCTAAATTTTTTGATCTTGTAGGCTATAGGGTGATAGACGATAAGCGCAGTCAATTGGAAAATCCGCTGTCGGAGGCTACGGTTATGCTTACGGTAAACGGAGAGACCGAACACACCGCAGCGGACGGCAACGGTCCTGTCAACGCCCTTGATAACGCTGTGCGCAAAGCTCTTATTAAATTTTATCCCTCTCTTTCGGATATGAAACTGGTGGATTTTAAGGTGCGCATATTAAACGGCAATGACGGAACGGGGGCTCTGACACGGGTTTTAATGGAATCTTCCGATGAAAAGTGCCGGTGGAGTACTGTGGGGGTTGCCTCCAATATAATAGATGCAAGTTATCAAGCGTTGGTGGATGCCGTGCAGTATAAGTTGTATAAAGCCTCAAAAGCAAGGTGATCTTTTGCAGATGAAGCGCCGCCATGTTTGAAACTATCGCTCTCCTCCTTTTAACCGGTCTATGTGTCGGATTCATGGGAGCATTTTTTGGGATTGGAGGAGGGGTAATAGTTGTTGCGATCCTAGCAATGATATTCCGCCTTCCGGTACACACCGCCGTAGGCACGTCCCTTGCCATTGTTGTGGCAAACAGTATCGCCGCTTCCGGCAAATATCTCTCCGGCGGGTATGCCAATATAAACCTTACGGTAGTCCTCGGTTTTTTCAGCGCTTTGGGAGCAGTGGCCGGCAGCAATATTAGCCTCTCCCTTCCCGCCGGTGTTATCTTTATCTCTTTAGGCGCGGCACAACTCATAACGGCGGGATTTATGGCAAAAGGGGATAAGCTGAAAGAGATATTTAAGACTGATGCATCCGTGCAGGAAGGGAATATCCTAAACGGCGCCTACTTTGAACGCTCCACAGGGCAGAATGTTTGCTATACCCCAAAAAGGGTGCCGCTTCTTATGGGAATGGCTGTATTGGCGGGGTTTCTCTCCGGACTTGTGGGGGTGGGCGGAGCTATCTTCGTGATTCCCGCTATGAACCTACTCTCCGGAATTCCCATTAAGGCGGCAATCCCCACAAGCGGCTTTATGATGGGGTTTACGGCGGTAAGCGGGGCAATGGTTTTCCATATGAACTCTTCGGTTGATCCGCTTGTGGTTGCTTCAATAGTCCCCACAACGTTTGTTGGTTCAATTATTACCGTCCGTTTTTTTCAGAGGGCAAAAAGCACCAAAATATATAATGCTTTCACGGTTTTTTTAGTTTTGCTTGCGATTTTAATTATATGCCGGGGTATTGCAAGCTTTTAGATTCTGAGGTATACCTTGGAAATCGTGATCATATGGGAGAAATTTGGTGACATGGATGAGTTGAACAGGAAGTTGACCATGATTTGAAGCGGAGCAACAACAAGCCCAATGCGGACGCTGGGCGGCAAGGCTCCGTTAGAGCGTCTTGAAGCGCTTCAGGCGGCGGGTTGAGATGCGGCAAAATTATGTTAGGGTAATTTCTCGCCTAATTACGATTCACATCATTGACAAACGTATAATATTTCTGATCTTTTACACCTTATTCTATTGCTAATTTTATTGAGAGGAATATAATGATCTCCCGTGAATGACAAATTCTTGGGGTTATGATGGCTAAGTTTATTTTTGTTACCGGCGGCGTAGTATCGTCTTTGGGAAAAGGGATGTCCGCTGCTACCATAGGCGCGCTTCTGAAAGCAAGAGGTTTTAAGGTTCGTATACGCAAGTTAGATCCATACCTTAATATAGATCCCGGCACTATGTCACCCCTTCAGCACGGGGAAGTGTATGTCACTGAAGACGGGGCGGAAACAGATTTGGACTTGGGACATTACGAACGCTTCCTCTCCCAAAACTCCCACTCCTCTGACAGCATTTCCGGCGGAAAGATATATTACAATGTTCTTATGAAAGAGCGGCGCGGAGATTATCTCGGCGCTACAGTTCAGATGATCCCTAATGTTACGGATGAAATAAAGGAGTTTATCTCTTCCGGCATGTTGGGAGAGGATTTTGTAATATGCGAAGTGGGCGGAACGGTGGGGGATATAGAAAGCCTTGTGTTTCTTGAAGCTATCCGGCAGTATGCCAACGATATAGGGCGACGCAACGCCATGTTTATTCATGTAACCCTCCTTCCGTATATTGATAAAGTCAAAGAGCTGAAAACCAAACCCACCCAGCACTCCGTAAAAAATCTCCTGGAAAAAGGAATACAGGCAGATATGCTCCTTTGCAGAAGCACAAAGCCTTTTTCAGAGGGCGAACGCGAGAAGCTGGCGCTCTTCTGCAATATTGAGAGGAGCAATATAATCCCGGCCATAGATGTTGACAGTGTTTATAAACTGCCGGAATTATACTACACCGCAGGAGTTGATCAGCGGGTTTTGGAGCACTTTAATATAAAGAGCGAAGACTATGTCCCGGATATGAACAAATGGGAAGAGCTTGCTAAAAAGATTGATTCTCTCAAAGATAAGGTGAATATAGCTTTGGTGGTGAAATACGGCGATGCCTCAGACGCTTATAAATCTCTGAACGAGGCGCTTCATCACTCCGCTTGGGCTGAAAATCTGGATATAAATATAAAATGGATAAACACCGAAACATTGGAAAATACCGATGATATGGATTCTTTCTTCAGGGATGTAACGGGGATAATTGTTCCCGGCGGGTTCGGAGAACGGGGAACTGTGGGAAAGATGAAAGGGATCAGTTATGCAAGAGTGAGTAATATTCCGTATTTCGGGATATGCTTCGGGCTTCAACTTGCAGTGATAGAATTTGCAAGGAATGTTGTCGGGATAAAAGATGCCAACACCACCGAATTTGAACACCCTTGTTCCCCCGTAATCTCCCTTATGACAGAATGGATAAGCAAAGGGGAAATAGAGAAAAGATCGCAGGATTCCGACAAAGGGGGAACCCTCCGTTTGGGGAGCTACCCCTGCCGCATAGTTGAAAACACCTTAGCCCATAGTATTTATAATACCGAGTTTATCCATGAGCGCCACCGCCACCGCTATGAGATGAACACCAACTACGAGGCGGCTTATGCCGAAAAAGGGCTGCATGTTACCGGGCGCTCGCCGGACGGTGTTCTGCCGGAGATTATAGAGCTTAAAACCCATCCATTCTTTTTAGGCGTACAGTTCCACCCTGAGTTTAAGTCCACCCCGTTTAAGCCGCACCCTATCTTTTCAAACTTCCTGCGGGCGGCAAAGAGAGCCGAAAAACAAAAATGAAAGGGAACAGATGAAAAGCTGGTTTTTTCATTCCGGGACAAATTTCCGTGTGAATATTCGGGACATTATCATAAGAGAATCAGACAGACGCATGGTAAAACCACTTTTATCCTTGAAAAAAAAGGGGATGGGTGGTAAACTTATCTGTGTGTTGTTGCCGAAATACAATAAAAATGCGGAATTACTGTGAGGTTGGGAATGCCTTTGGATATCTACCACTACATGAGCGACTTGCGAAATATGAATGAAAAGCGTGTTTGGAGTATGTTGAGCGAATATATCGACAACAATGATATGACCGGAATCTGCCTCTGCCCGATATGTGTTGTTGATATAGCGGCAATAACTCTAAATTCCATTCCGCCCCATTATCAAACGGAAGAAAACCTTTCAGTGGCGGCGGAAAGAGTTTCCGATGTGGAGATATATAAACAGATCAAGAAAGCCGTTGCTGTGGTAGCCCGCAGACCCCACCATTAATAATATCAATGTTCCCGTATCTCTTTAAGATAGGCTGGTTTGAGCTAAGGATATACAGCCTCATGCTCGTCATAGCGGTTTTGTTAAGCATCTTCATTGTATCACGCCGCTCAAAAAAATTAGGATATGATCCTAAAAAAACTGAAAATATTATCATCTTTACCTTTATCGGGGGGATACTCGGCGCAAGAATCTATTATGTTATCTTCAATTGGGGTTTTTTCAGAGCAAACCTAAGCGAGATCCCCGCCGTATGGCATGGAGGGCTTGCCATTCACGGAGGAGTTATACTTGGGGTAACCGCATTCTTTTTTTTGTGCAGGTATTATAAATTTCCGTTCCTTAAATTTACAGATATGACAGTCCCCGCCCTCCTGCTGTCTCAAGGGCTCGGACGATTTGGGAACTTTGCCAACGGCGAGGCGCATGGAGTTCCGGCTTTTACGCCGCCTGAGATAATATTCCGCTTTAAACCCGCTTTCCAGAGTTTCTGGAGGGAAGTCTTAAATTCTGAACATATCGCAAACACCCCGCAGGCAATAACTTCACTGTATCACCATCTTATAGCAGCGCCTTCCTCCCTCGTTTTTGAAGGAAGGGAGTATATATTAAAGGAGTATGTTCCGTGGGGAGTGAGTTTTCCCGGCACCTATTCCCCCCAAGCCTACAGGGAATTCGGGCTTATGCCTGTGCACCCTACCTTTTTTTACGAGATGATATTAAATTTTATCGGAGCGGCAATATTATTCTATCTCTGGCGCAAAGATGAAAATATAGGGCTTGGGAAAATAACGGCGCTCTATTTTGTTATGTATGCGGTTATTAGAGGATTTGTAACTTTTTTTAGGGCGGATGATCTTATGCTGGGCTTTATGCGGGCGCCTCATGCCGCAAGCGTCTTTTTTCTGTTAATAGCTCTGGCAATATATCTGACAGCTAAAATTAAGAGAGAAAAACCTTTGTGATTGGTATCCCCCCCACAAGTTTTGTCTTTAAGCTCTCTGCCGCGCCCCCTGTGTCAGTTGTCGCTATAACCCTTAAACCGCTCTCTTTTTTAGCCTCAACATGCGATATTATGTTCTCTGCACTGTCTGTTACCGCCATATTGGGATATAACTCCCTAATGAGGGGGGCAAGGAGCGGATAATGGGTGCACCCTAAAATGAGGGTATCTATCCCTTTTTCCGCTATAGGTTCAATATACATCTTTAGGACAAGGCGGGGTATTTCACCGTCTAAAAGCCCTTCTTCCACAAGGGGAACCAGAAGAGGGCACGCCGCTTGAAAAACCTCTGTTTCTTTTGAGATGCGGGCGACAGCCTGTTTATATGCTCCGCTTGTTACGGTGGCAGATGTCCCTATAACTCCGATACGGTTGTTTTTAGTCAGTTTAACAGCGCTCTGTGCTCCCGGTTCTATTACCCCAAGGGCAGGAATCCCAAGTTCGCCTTCTATGGCGGGGAGGGCATAGCTGGAAATAGTATTGCATGCGGCAATTAAAAGGTCTGTATGGTAGTTTTCCGTAAGATAACGGGCAAGTTCAAGAGCGTATTGAACAATTATCTCTTGGGAACGCCCCCCATAAGGAACCCTTGCCGTATCGCCGATATAGATAATGTCGGTGTCGGGAAAAGCCCTTATAAGTTCACGGAAAACTGTAAGCCCGCCCACACCGGAATCAAAAACCCCTAACGGCATAAAAAGATCGCCAGTTTAATCATGTCAGCAAAGATAAACTATTCCCTTTTTTACGTCAAGCAGAGTTCGTATCCGCCGAGCGTTTACGGCGGCAAAACTTATTCTTGCATAATTATGATTATAAGTATAGAATTACCGCACTTTTATAAGAATTTATCCGGAGAATGATAAAATGTCCGAACAAAAGCGCACCATCCTATCTTCCAAACTTGGGAAGGTTGAATTTGAAGATGATGACGTTATCACTCTAGTTACGCCCCTTCTGGGTTTTGGAGAGCTCTCCGACTATCTGATTATCTCCAATACCGATTATTTCCCTTTTTTATGGTTTCAATCTGTGGAAGACCCCACGGTCTGCTTTATATTAATTGAACCTGAACCGTTTTTTAAAGACTATAAGCCGCGTTTAAACAAACGTGAATATAAAGTCATGGGCGTTTCGGATATGGCTTCCCTGAAGGTTTTCTGCATAGTGGTTATACCCGATGATCCTAAAAAATCCACAGCCAATTTAAGAGCTCCCCTCCTTGTGAATTTTGATCGGAAGATTGCAAAGCAGACCGTTCTGGAAGATGAACGCTGGGATATCCGTGCCCCGTTATTATATGAAGAAGGTTAAAAGATGCTTATCTTATCCCGTAAAATAAATGAAAGCATAATGGTGGGAGAAGATATTGAGATTAAGGTTGTTGATGTTTCCAGCCGGGCAATAAAGCTGGGTATTGAAGCGCCGAAAGATATTGCGGTTCACCGCAAAGAAGTGTTTGATGCCATTAAAAACGAAAACCTTGCCTCTCCGCAGGTTCCCCAAGAGAAAGTTTTTTCCCTCCTTGAATATATGAAGACAAAGGGAGAGCGCTGATATTGGAAGAGCTTTCCGTTGAGTATATAAACTCCCTCCCTGTCATATCTTTTGAGGGCGAGATAAAGGTAATAGTTGCACCTCAAGAGCTCACCTCGCTTTTGGACTCCCTCTTGTCAGAGAAGGCGGTGGGGATTGATACGGAATCCAAACCGTCTTTTAAGCGAGGAGTGCAGTATCCGGTATCCCTTCTGCAGCTTGCCACAGCGTCAAACGCATATATAGTGCGTTTAAGAAAAACCGGTTTCCCCTATAAATTAAAGAGATTTTTTGAATCAGAGGTTCAAAAGATAGGGTTGGGCTTAAGCGACGATCTAAGGAAGTTAAAATTCCTGCGGGATTTTACGCCAAACGCCTTTACAGATATTTCAGAAAAAGCGGCAAAGCTCGGTCATTCAAAGGTCAGTCTTAAAGCTCTTACCGCCTATTATATGGGGAAAAGGGTTGTAAAATCATCCAAAACAACCAATTGGTCTAATCCATCCCTTACAGAAAAGCAACTCCGCTATGCGGCAACTGACGCGTGGCTTCCCCTCATGCTGGTCGACCTGATAAAATAACTGCATATATCTCTTTTGATAAACTTTTACATAGTCTATCTCGTAGGCAGCGGGAAGACAATTTTTGCCTATACCCCATAACCTCCTCAATTACCGCCCCATGTCAGATTCAACTTGAGATAGAAGGGGCGGTTAAACGGCTATGTATCTTTATTTTCCTTATGATCATTCAAAAATTCAGAGTAAAGCCCGTTGTCCGCATACCCCTTTGATGAAATCAGGAGTCCATTCCGCCGCATATATATTATGAAAATCGCTCTGCGCTGCAGGGAGATGTTTTCCCCGCGCTTACAACAGTTTCTCCGGCATATGCTTCGCTGTGCATGCCAAAACGAACATACTTCGGTTCATACCCTACCGCTTCCATAATATCTATTTCTCCGCCGTCGGAGAGGGATTGAACAAAATTTACCGGCAACATCCAAAACGCGGGGCATGTGCCTTTTCTCTTGCGGGATTTTTAATGGCGCAACCTCCCGCCGGCAACAGCATGAAGGTGGCAAAGCAAACAATAATGCTGTATTTTGCTTTCATATCCATATCTAAAATTTAATGGACTTCCATTTTTGAAAACAATAAAAGCACAAAAACCCCCGCAACGATCAGAACAATCCCAATAACAGCAGGGAAATCAATCATCTGCTTAAACTTCAAAACACCTATGGCGGCCAAAGCTATAATTCCAAGCCCAGACCAAACTGCATAGGCAACCCCTAAAGGAACGGTTCTTAGAGATAAACTGAGAAACCAAAATGAGCCTATATACCCCGCTATGGTGATAAGTGAGGGGATTAATTTTGAAAACTGACCAGACATTTTAAGGGCAGTCGTGGCAGTTATTTCCAACAAAACTGCAAGAATGAGGAAAAGCCAGTTTTTCATCTTAATAACTTCATATCTTTGCCCGTCTTTCTGATACTTGCGCAAGAAAAGCTATATTGTGTCTTTTTACGCCAATCCCACAGCTTTATCGTAAGTCTCCAGATAGGAGGGTTTTTCTTCATCGTGCAGAACCCCGATGGAGAACTTCCCTTCCCGCTCCTCTGAACTCATCTTTTCATAGCGCAATTTCGGAATGCCGTGCGCCCTCTGCCATTCAAGCTGATCCGCCGCTTCCGGCTGTCCGTTCCTCCTGCCGTAACCTGTGGGACAGCCGGTAATAATCTCTAAAACGGAAAAACCTTTATGCTGAAAAGCCTGTTTCATAAGCTCCTCCATCTGCTTGGCGTGGAAGGAGGTAACCCGCGCCACAAAAGAGGCTCCGGCGGCTATGGAGAGAGCGGATATGTCAAAGGCGTTTTCGGTCATCCCGTAAGGGGCCGTGGTGGCCTTTTTTCCGATCGGCGTGGTGGGGGAAAACTGCCCTCCGGTCATCCCGTAAATATTATTATTGAATATCACAAGCGGGAGATCAATATTTCTGCGACAAGCGTGAATTAGGTGATTCCCCCCAATGGCGGACATATCCCCGTCACCCCCCATGACGACCACCTTTAATTTTGGGTTTGCGAGCTTTATCCCTGTAGCGAAAGGGATAGAACGCCCATGGGTTGTATGGATTGTGTTAAAATCCGCATATCCGGGGAGTCTGCTGGCGCACCCTATGCCGCTGGCTAAAACAGTTTCGTTTTTATCCCAGCCAAGGGCGTCTATCGCCCTTATCATAGCCTTAAAGATAATTCCGTAACCACACCCCGGACACCATATATGCGGGAGCTTTCCCTTTCTTAAATATCTGTCGTAATTAAACATAAACCGCCCTATCGGAAGGGGAAAAGTGTTCAAGTATCTGCGCGGGGGCAATGGGTTCGCCGTTTGCCTGCAGGATGCGTCTTACTTCAATGTTGCCCTCCGCGGCTCTCTCAACTTCATTTGAAAGCTGACCCAAGTTCATTTCGGCGACAACCAGCCTTTTAAGCCGGCTTGCATAGCTTTTAATATGTCTGTCGGGAAACGGCCAAACTGTAAGAGCTTTCAGCAATCCCGCTTTTATCCCTCTCCCCCTTGCCGCAAGAACCGCCTCTTTAGCAGAGCGGGCGGCAGCTCCAACGGAAAAAACAATGACCTCCGCATCTGAGCAGAAAAACTCCTCAACTTTTACTATATCGTCATAGTTATCATCTATCTTCTTCTGCAGGCGTTTTGCAGCTTTTTCCGCTATATAGCCGTTGTTGGTGGGAAAGCCGGTATCATCGTGAGAAAGCCCGGTGATATGGTAACGGTAGCCTTCACCGAAGTTTGCCATCGGCGGCACAAGGCGGGAAGAATCATAGGGCTTGTAATCCTCCGGCGGAACTGTGGGCTTCGTGCGGTTTATTATCTCCAGATCGCCCTCTTGGGGGAGCGTTACGCACTCCCGCATATGCCCTATAATCTCGTCGCTTAAAAATATGACGGGGATGCGGTATCTTTCGGAGAGATTGAACGCCCTGACCATCTCTGTAAACTGTTCGTAAACTGTGGACGGGTAGAGTGCAATCGACGGGTGATCTCCATGGGTTCCCCAACGGGCCTGCATAATGTCCGATTGGCTCGGCGCGGTGGGAAGCCCGGTGGAAGGTCCTCCCCGCTGAACATCCGCCACAACGCACGGCACTTCCGTGATATAGGCAAAGCCCAAGTTCTCCTGTTTTAAGGAAAAGCCCGGGCCGCTTGTGGCGGTGAGAGATTTCACCCCCGCAACAGACGCTCCCACCACTGCCGCCATAGCGGCAAGCTCATCCTCCATCTGGATAAAACGCCCTCCGTGTTTCGGGAGAAGGAGCGCCAGCTTCTCGGCAATCTCGGTGGAAGGGGTGATCGGATATCCCGCAAAAAAACGGCAGCCGGCATAGAGCGCCCCCAACGCCGCGGCATCGTTGCCCTGCAGCAGCTGTTTCATTGGGCTTGCCCAACGCCGCATACTATGGCGAAATCGGGACATCTGAGCTCACAGAGCTGACAGTCGGTACACTTTTCGGGATGCTCTGCAAAAGCCTTGAACTCTTTCATTATAAGAACCTTTTGCGAGCAGAAACGGATGCATATCCCGCACCCTTTGCACCACTCTTTTTTTATCTCAACCACCTAAAAACCCAGCCGTCCCATATCTTCTACAAGTTTTTTCACCGCGTCCAGAGAGTTGTTAAACATAGCTTTTTCTTCTGCATTGAGGTCAAATTCAAGGATTTTTTCAGCGCCGCCTTTCCCAAGCGCGGCCAAAACACCCGCATAATAGCCCGTTACCCCAAACTCCCCGGCAAGCCGGGCACATACGGGGAGAACCCGCTTTTCGTCCCTGATAACAGCCTCCGCCATCTGCACTGCGGCGGAAGCAGGAGAATAGAATGCGGAACCGGTTTTCAGAAGGCGGACAACCTCTCCTCCCGCGTCTCTCGTGCGGGCTATAATGGCTTCCAAAACTTCAGAGGCTTTTTTGGTGTCTTTATACTTTCTTGTAAGCAGTTCCAGCACAGGAATTCCGTAAACATTGGCGTAGCGGATAAGGGGAACCATTGTATCGCCGTGCCCGCCCAAGACCGGAGCATTGACATCTTTTACGGAAACCCCAAGTTCCCAAGCTATAAAAGAAGCGAAACGCGAAGAGTCCAAAACCCCTGCCTGCCCGATAACTCTGGAAGGGGGAAAGCCCGTTGCTTTTTGAACGAGGGTAACCATCGCGTCCAAAGGGTTGGAGATAACGATAACCACAGCATTGGGAGCGTAGGTTTTAATATTTTCCGCAACGCCGGATATAATCTTTGCGTTGGTGGCGAGCAGATCGTCCCGTGACATCCCCGGTTTTCTGGGAACTCCCGCCGTAACAACGACAATATCCGCGCCTGCAATATCTTTATAATCATTCGTTCCGTTAATCTTACTGTCAAAACCGTCAATGCGGGATGCCTCCGCAATATCCAGAGCCTTGCCTGAAGGCATATCCTGAGTTATGTCAAATATAACTACATCTCCAAGCCGACGGGTAACAAAAAGCTGCGCCAGAACACCCCCGATCTGCCCGCCCCCGATGAGGGCAATTTTAGGTACTCCCATAAATTAACTCCTTAACTCTTTTTACATAAATCTTTACGGGGTCAGTCTATCAAAAAGTTTAGGTGCGGTAAACAAAAATATTAAGGATGTTATAATGCCTTTCGGGATGCCGTTCCGTGCAAGGGATGATGTTTTACAGGGTTAAAGGATGTTCGCTTCCGCGACTTCCGCAGGACATTCGGTTCAATGCTTGCACAGGCGGGAGTGCCTATATTCCATATATCCAAACTCCTCAGGTCATTCCAATGTGCAGGCAACCGCCGCGGTCTACGCTCACCTCATCCCCGACAACTTAAAAAGTGCTGTTGATATGCTGAAGACGTGATTCAAGGGTTGGTGATAGTTAGTGGTAAGCGGGCGGTTGGGAGTTAGGAGCTAAGCGGACGGGAAGCTTTTTCTCTTTTGCAAAAAACAGCCTCCCGGAAGCAGAGCGTTTTAATGCTTTTTACTGTGGAGCGTTTAAGAATATATCAATACCAATCTATTCTGTTGGTATTGGTATATCTTTTATAGTTTTTATCCCGGCGCTTTTATAATGTCCGGAAAGCAGATAAAGTGCCAAAAAGAAATCCGGCGGTTTTCGGATATATTAATATTATAACAAATACCGCCCCGCAATGCAGATGCCGGCTCCTTCAGAGTATCGCTTTAATTTAATGTTCTCTTTTTTCTGTGCTTCCTTCAATCCCGTAAACATTCAGCTGCAGACTGATTAACATAATTAAACATCTGTCGCTTTTAAACGTTGGTTTTTTATAGACAGATTTTTAGTGACATTTTTGAAAATTTTACTTGCAATCAAAAAGTTAATCAGTATAGTAAATCAATATGTTTCGGCGATTTTCCATA
>JAITJJ010000144.1 GCA_031278965.1 Deferribacteraceae bacterium | reverse complement strand
TCCCTTTTTAACAGCCCTCAGGAATCCACCCCAGATATTAATGCTCAAAAAAACGTAAAATTAAAAATCCAAATACTTATGTCTTAATTTTTTTGGGACATTTTCAAAAACACTTTACAGCGATTTTATCAAGGGAATTATTATTTTTTAGAGGCTATAAGGTATACCGCAAACAAAAGGGGGCCTCTCCCCTAAAAGTATTACTAAACGGACAAAACACCCTACTCTATTATTACCAACTTATCGCCGGAGCCTACGGTTTTTCCTTCTTGAACAAAGAGTTCCTGAACGATACCATCTTTCGGGGCTCGGATCTCGTTTTCCATCTTCATGGCAACAAGTATCAAGAGCGGATCTCCGGTTTTTACTTCCTGTCCCTTTTCCACCAAGACTTTCAGAATAAGTCCGGGCATCTGGGTTTCTATCACTTGCCTGCCTTGCAACCCTTTGGCAACCCTTTCTTTCAGGAACTTTTTCATCTCATCAAGTATCTCAATGCGGAAGAAGTCGTCAATCCGCTCCACATCGTATACTGAATCATGATGGTCAATCACAAGAGAGTAAACCACATTATTTATAATGAGAGAATGGAGGTTGTTGCCGCTCACCATATAGTCCACCTCAAACTCTTCGCCGTTCACAGCGACCTTAAAGATATTCTTATTCGGCGAAGTTGACACCGAAAGAATCTCAACCGGGATATATCCCTCGTCTCCTTCAACTTTTGCAAAATATTGAGCAAGTTTAGCCGCCATATATCCCTCCTAAAATCTGTTGGCAATCTTTTGCAGTTTGCCGTAGTGTTTCCAAGGCGCTTCGCCTATGGCAGGCATAGTGGTTGCCCTTGCCGCTGCATCACGCTCGCGCAGATACTGCTCTATCGCCGCCCCTATCACCGCCACAGTCGGATCATTATTGCGGCGGCGTTTCAAGTCTTCCTTGTCAAAATTAGTGTCAATAAAAGTAGTATCATAATTGCCGGAAAGGAAGGTAGGGTTGTGCAGGACCCGAAGATGAAACTTTATGGTGGTTTTTATCCCCATTATCTTATACTCTCTTAGAGCACGAACCATATTCAGAATAGTGCTTTCGCGGTTTCTTCCCCAAGAGCAGACCTTAGAGATCATAGGATCATAATAGATGGGAACAACATACCCTTGACTTGCGCCGGAGTCCACCCGCACATTACGCCCTTCGGGGGTGTCGTGCACCGTTATAAGACCGGGACAAGGCATAAAGTTATTTTCTGGATCCTCCGCATATATGCGGCATTCCATAGCCGCTCCCCGGTGCTGAAGGCCGCTTTGAGCATACGGTAGCTTTTCGCCGGAGGCAACTATGATCATATCCCGTACAAGATCAACTCCTGTGCACATTTCGGTTACAAGGTGTTCCACCTGCAAACGGGTGTTCATCTCAAGGAAATAAAAGTTCTGATCCTTATCAACTATGAATTCAAGAGTTCCTGCCGAATAATAGCCGATATTCTTGCAAGCCTCCACCGAGAGGGCAAGCATCTTCTCCCTGACATCCTGCCTTAAAAACGGGGACGGAGATTCCTCTATAACCTTCTGATGGCGGCGTTGTATGGAGCACTCTCTTTCATACATATGGATTAGGTTTCCGTGCTGATCTCCTAAAACCTGCACTTCAATATGGTGCGGCTCCAAAATATACTTTTCCACATAGACAGAACCATCTCCGAAGGCGTTCAGAGCCTCGCTCGTGGCGGCGCGCCAAGCGGAATCTATCTCCGCCTCGCTATCCACACGGCGCATTCCTTTCCCGCCGCCGCCCGCTGCCGCTTTCAGCATTATGGGGTAGCCAACCTCACGGGCTATCCTTTTAACTTCCTCAGCGGTATTGAGGGGCTCTTCGGTTCCGGGAACCACCGGAAGCCCTGCCTTTATCATAGTTTTGCGGGCGGCGGTTTTATTGCCCATCATGCGGATTAGCTTTGAGGAAGGTCCGATAAAAATAACCCCCTCCTTCTCGCAGCGTTCTGCAAATTCAGGATTTTCAGAGTAAAAACCGTATCCCGGATGTATGGCGGCGCCTGTTTTTTTGGCTATCTCTATAATCTTATCCGCCTTCAAGTATGATACATCCTCAATATTATCAGATATGCAGTAGGACTCGTTGGCATAGCGGACATGGCGGGCGTTTCTGTCAACATGGGTGTAAATTCCCACAGAAGGGATGTTCATAACACGACAGGTGCGCATAATGCGCATTGCTATCTCGCCGCGGTTTGCTATCAAAACTTTATTGATTCTCATCTCCCTCTCCTATAACGGTAAATTGCTATGCTTTTTAGGCGGATTGGAAAGCCGCTTATTGGCAAGCAGTTCAAAGGAACGGATGAGTTTGGTCCTTGTGAGAGATGGTTCAATGATCTCATCCACATATCCGAGCTCCGCCGCCCGATACGGATTTGCAAAGTTCTCACGGTATTCGGTTGTAAGGCGATCCTTTGCCGCAACCGGATCCGCCGCTTCGGCAATCTCTTTGCGGTAAAGGATATTAACCGCTCCGTCCGGACCCATAACGGCAATCTCTGCTGTCGGGTATGCAAAATTTATATCCCCGCGGACATGTTTGGAACTCATAACATCATATGCCCCGCCATAAGCTTTCCTGGTTATAAGGGTAACTTTCGGCACAGTTGCTTCACAGTATGCATAGAGAAGTTTTGCGCCGTGGCGGATAATCCCGCCATACTCTTGTGCAACCCCTGGAAGGAAACCGGGCACATCCACAAAAGTTAATATGGGGATATTGAAACAGTCGCAGAACCGCACGAAACGGGCAGCTTTAACGGATGCATCTATATCGAGCGCACCCGCAAGGACAGCGGGTTGGTTTGCAACAACCCCTACGGATTTGCCGTTCAGCCTTATAAAACCTATGACTATATTTTTGGCGTAGTTCTCCATTATTTCAAAGAAGTTCCCGTCATCCGCCACAAGTTGTATAACTTCTTTTATATCATAGGGGGTGTTGGGATTTACGGGGATAACATCTTCAAGAGAGGTTTCCATGCGGTTGGGATCGTCTATTGTGGGCATAAAGGGCGCTTCCTCCATATTGTTTTGGGGGAGAAAACTCATAAGCTCGCGTATTTTGATAAGGCAATCTATATCTGTTTCAGAGACAAAGTGCGCCACACCGGATTTTGAGTTATGAGTGCTTGCCCCTCCAAGCTCTTCTTTGGTGACATCCTCCAGAGTGACGGTTTTAACTACGTCCGGACCGGTTATAAACATATAGCTTGTGTCTTTAACCATAAAGATAAAATCTGTAAGTGCAGGGGAATAAACCGCCCCACCCGCGCAGGGACCCATTATGGCGCTGATCTGGGGAATAACGCCGCTCATAAGGGAGTTGCGTAGGAATATATCCGCATAGCCCGCCAGAGATTTTACCCCTTCCTGAATACGGGCGCCGCCGGAGTCATTAAGCCCAATTACCGGAGCGCCAACTTTCGCCGCTATATCCATAATCTTTACAATCTTTTGGGCATACATCTCCGCTAGAGAACCACCTAAAACTGTAAAATCCTGCGCAAAAACAAAAACTGTTCTATTATTAATCTGCCCGTAACCGGTAACAACACCGTCACCGAGATAAACTGTTTTTTCAAGGCTCTTTTCCCGGTGCACCACATATTTATCCACCTCCACAAAAGTTGCCGGATCAAGTAGCTT
>JAITJJ010000132.1 GCA_031278965.1 Deferribacteraceae bacterium | reverse complement strand
ATAATAAACTGGCATCTCTTACGGATATGCCGACCGGCCAGTTTGCCGCAAACCAATTGGTTCGGTTTGTGATTTATGAAAACAGCTTTTTTGATAGTTACGACAACTATACAACAACTGATGCTTTTGCAACAAACTTGGTGGGGCTTATTCCCGATGGTGCTGCCGAAAAAGAAGAATTTATCACAAACATCGCGGCTATAGCAAAAGAGAGCATCTATTTTGTGAAAGCCCCGTTAAGCGAGCCATTGGGAAACGATAACGAAAAGCGGGTAAACTATTACTTCAGATCCAATATCGATATAAACTATATCGCCCGCACTCTTATCGGGAAAGTGTTTAATGACACCATAAACGACGCTATTGCAGCCTATGTGGTGAAATCTTACGCGACACATGGTTTGCATGAAAGGGCTTATGAGATAGCAAACTCCAATATTAAAGACTCTATTAATAGAGTCAATGCCTACAGGAACATAGGGCATTACACGGCTAATTATAACAAGGAGAAAGCTCTTGAGTATCTGAACATCGCAGTAGAACTCCTTGACATCCTGTTTGAATCCACCGGTGCCGAATCGTCTTCTATTGGAAATACAGCAAATGCCTATATCTCTCTTTCAGCAAGTTTTTCAAAAGCCGGAGATTTTGAGAAGTCCTTGGCACAAAAAATCAAGGTTATTGATGATATTCTTGACAAGCTCAGTGATACCACAACGCCAAAGCGGTTTACTGCTCACGCACTAATCATAACCTCTCTTGCACCCGCAACTCAGAGCGGTATGATACATGAACTTATAAGCGCAGGGGACTTGGATGTTGCTTTGGATGCCGCTGCTTATGCCTATACGTTAATAGATGCTTTGCCTAAAGGACCATTAGCAACCAATCCATACTCCCCACATATTATGTATCTGTCCAATCTTGTTAAGATTAACAGAAGGATTGTGAATATAGATCCATCTAGGACAGAAGCTTTTAAAGTGAATGTCAGCAATATTTATGAGAATATGGAACGCTATACCAATGATGAAGACACGACCGCTCATCAATGGATGACGTATTATGCGAGTGTCGCCGGTGATGTATATGCGGCGCTTGGACACGAGAAAGGGTTGGAATTTTTTGGAAAGATTGACCCTGATGCCGGCGGTTCCGGAAACTATGAAGATGAACAAAGGGAAGCCGCCTTTAGGATTGCTAATGAGATAGCTTTGTCAGATGGGTTTGATGCCGCAATAACTTTTATTAATAGCTATAACCCTCTTGACACCAGCGAATACTCCAATGTAACCGGATTTGGTTCTTGGGGGTGGGTGGACGGTCTTACATATTATAATTCCATCAACGATGGGATAGGATATTATGCCTATAATCATGGGCAGACAGAACTAGCCAAAGCTGCCGCCGATAAAGCTGTTGAGGTGTTGGATGCAGGGGCGGCATATTATATTGCAACGGGTGATCAAGACATTATAGATGAGGAATTGGAGAATCTGGTCACTGACAGCACCCCTTCATTAGATGGCAGATACAGTACCTACGGGTATCTTAAGGCTGTGAAGCTCTATATCTCTCTGGGTGAGGCCGAAGCTGCGAAAGGGGTTTTGGATAAGGCACTCGCTTATGTTAATAGCACTAGCGAATCTTTCGCCAGATCCAAATCTTATGCCGTCATAGCTTATCATTATAGTTTACTGGGGTATACGAGTGAAGCGGAAAGCGTGTTCGCCCAAGCCGCCGCTTTGAATGCCGATCTTATCTCCGGTGATATAAACAAAGCCAACCATTACCTAGGTTTGGCGTATGACGCGGCGAACAGTCAGGCGGCTGATAAAGTGAATATCGTTAAGGGTCACCTTGCTTCCGCTATAACTTACGCCGATTTAATCGGCATCGGAGATAGCACCTACGATGATGAAGTCTCGGCGTTTATTAAAATTGCGAATTTATTCGCAGCCATACAAGACAACGAAAATATCTTAAGTTCCCTCACAAAGGCGGAAATCGCGGCTGGCAGTATATTATCAGCGTCTATTAAACTTGCTCAGTATAAACTTGTTTTCAATAGCTACGCTGAACTTGGGTTTGTGGATATAGCGTTCAGCATGGCAACAGATGAAACTTTAATACCCAGTGAAAGCGACAGAAACAGTGCAATCAGCGGGATAGCGTCAACTGTTGCGGGCAAGGACGACTTCCCTGATTCCGATATTGCTTTCTCCGATACCGATAAAGACGGCAAGCCTGATTTCTTTGTGCCGTGGGCAACGGAGGAACAGATCGCGGCAAGCGGGCTTATTCTTGATGATGATACAGACGGAGACGGTGAAGCGGATACTGCTGATCTAACACCGTTCTTTGCGAATTGAGAGAGTGATTTGCGGGCGTGCCGATATGGCTCGGCACGCCTTCTTTTTTTTCATGTTTAAAAGACTTTTTTTGCCAGTCCTTATAGTTTTTGTGTTCTTAGCTTTTGCTTATGCCGAAGAGGAAACAGAAGAAATAGGGGAAACAGGGGACGAGGAGATTCTTGTTTTGGATGATGTGGAAGTAAAGGAACGTTTAAGCGGCGGGAATCTCGGTAAAACCGAGATTCCCCGCGAGCTGCTGAAAAACATGCCAAAAGGAGACGGCACCGTCTCTGACCTTCTGCGGGTTGCGCCCTCTGTTCAGTATGACTTAAACTACCGCTCATCCGGCACCGCCGGGGAGATTGCGCCGGCGGAGGTGTCCATATCCGGCGGGAAAACCTACGAAAATCTCTTTCTTGTGGACGGGATGAGCAACTCAAATATGCTGGATCCCGGAAGCGATATTCCTGTTAGTAGTTTTGAAAATATTGGCGGCAATCCGCAGAAATTCTTTATAGACTCTTGGCTTATTGAAGATATTACCCTCCACGACAGCAATATCTCCGCCGCCTACGGAGATTTTACAGGCGGAGTTGTGGAAGTGAAGACAAAAAACCCCGGCAGCAAATTCGGAGGCAAGTTATCTTATAAAACCACCCGCTCGGGGTGGAGCCATTATTATGTGGATCCGCGGGACAGGGAATATTTTAATAAATCCGAGGAACCCGCATTGCAGCCGAATTTTAAAAAAGATATTTACACCGCCTCTTTAAGTATTCCCATAAATGCCGATACCGGGATTCTGGCAAGCTACAACCGAACGGAATCCATCATTCCGTTGGGTTATTTCAGGGAGTATAGAGACACCGAAAGGTTGTCTGAAACTTACTTTTTAAAAGCGGTCTATAATATAAACGGTTCAAGCTATATAGATGCCTCCGCCGCGTATTCCCCGTATACAGGCAGATATTTTTTGCAAGACCATATTGACGGTGATTTTGAACTTAACGGCGGCGGGTATTCCGGGATAGCAAACTACCATCTGGAAACGGAAGGAAGGGGGGAGATAAAAGTTCACGCGGATTATTCGTTTCAGGAAAACAGCCGCACAAAATCCAAAGATTACCATATGGCTTGGATAGCTTCCAAATTTAAGCCGTGGGGAGCGGGAGCCAGCGAGGATTACACAAGTAACACGCCCAGCTATGAAGGCGGACCGGGGAATATTGATAAAGAGAACGGAGCGTTTTCACTAAAGTTTGATCACAGTTTAGGGGAATTCTCTTATTTGGGAGAACATAAGCTTAGCTATGGGGCGGCATACAATTACATTTTCGGAAGGCATCACAGAACCGAACCGTCTTCATATTATATTTATTCAACGGCTTCATTGGATGTGAATTGCGCTGGGGATAGTTTTACATGTGTGGACGGGGATCAATACTTTGCCCTTAGACGGTATTACCCCGCTTCCGATGTATACGCTCAAGTAAATGAATACGCCGTATATGCGGAGGATGAATGGAAGTTTTCGAGGCTGAAACTCCGTGCGGGCGCCAGGGTTTCCGGCGATGATTATATGGGCAATATCAATATCGCCCCCAGAACCCAGCTTCAATGGGATATCTTTGACGACAACGCAACTTTGCTTACGGTTGGCTACTCCCGGTATTACGGAGCAAATCTTTTGGCGAATAAATTAAGGGAGGGCATGGTTCCAAGTGTTGAGACTGTTC
>JAITJJ010000117.1 GCA_031278965.1 Deferribacteraceae bacterium | reverse complement strand
CCTATGAGCAGAAAGTTAATGACTATTCTCAGTATACAGCCAGGGAGTATTAAAAAATGCGCGTGTTTCTCTTGTTTCCGGTATTAATCCTAATCGCAAGCCTTGCTTGGGGGGCGGATAAGTTTGAAGTAAAATTCCTCGCCGCACCGAAAGCGATGACGCCTTTTAACGTTGAAATTAAGGCGCTCACCGCCCCAGTGCCCCAAAAGATAAAAATTTCATTTGAGATGAAAGCCATGTATATGGGAGATTTTAAGTTTGAGGCGGAGGCAAAAGACGGTGTTTATCTCCTGCAGAAAGTTACCCTTCCCAGATGTATGTCCGGGGATAAAACATGGGTATTGGTGATAGATTACGGCGGAGGGAAGCAAGAGGTAAACTTTGAACTGAATGACTGAGATTTTTGTCTCATCTTTTTTAATCGGTCTGACTGGTAGTTTTGCCCACTGTGCCGGAATGTGCTACCCGTTTGTGCTCTATATTTCCGCTAAATATAGGCAGACGGGATATGCCATAATAATTCCGCAGTTGAAGTATAATCTTGGCAGAATAACAACCTACACGGTATTCGGGGCGATTTTAGGGAGTGTGACGGGTTTCCCCGCATTAAGGGGAATTTTATGGTTGCAGAAAGGGTTTATAATAGCGGCGGGGGTTGTCCTTATATTATTGGCATTAAAGTTGTCCGTTCACCTTCCGGCTTTATTGAACTTCAGCTTTGTTTCAAAGTTAAATTCGGCTTATTTAACGGGGGTTATCCTTGGTTTTCTCCCTTGCGGCCTGCTTGCGGGCGGCCTCATAACCTCCGCTATGGCAAGGGGTGCGTCCCGCGGGGCAATAGCTATGCTCTGCTTCGGATTGGGTACTTCAGTTTCTCTTCTGATAATGGCTTTAACAGGAGGGTTAATTGAGAAGTATATTCCTTGGGCAAAATATGCTTTCAGGGCAGTTTTGCTTATATCCGGAGTATACCTTATATATAAGGGGATAACCCTTGCAGTTTAGGTTTTTGGGGGTTAAAACTGATTAGCGTTGACAACAAATTGAAATTATGTGTATAACGATTTGGTTCTTGCATTTTTGTTCTTTTGCTTTATTTTAAAGTGGTAGTGAGTGATAAAAAAATCGGTATATATTTACTATAATATACTGTTAATTTAATTTCGGTGAGCTTTTAGCCGCCATTACTTTCGGAGGTGCTTTATGATTGGAAAAAAATTGAAGGATCTGATACGCAACAGAGGAATTAGGCAGATCAAGCTGGCAAGGTTTTTGGGGATTTCCCCATCCCGACTCTCCAACTATCTTAGCGACAAGAGGGAACCGGACTTGGAGATGCTCTCCAAAATGGCAAAATATCTTGAAGTAGACCTTAACTATTTTTCAAATACGTTTTATCCGCAGAGTGTAGAACATAAACGCAGTTCAAAAGCTACCTTTGAGCTTAAACCGATTGATGAGGATGAGTTTGTGGTGCCTACCGTTAATATCCCCTACATTGCCATAAACTCTAAAAAACGGTTGGGGCGCAAATCTCTGGTTCCGGTTCCGGTTTCTTTTGTGGAAAGCGTGGAGAACCCCGAAGAGAACGCCCTTTTATGTGAAGTTACCACAAAGATCGGCGGGATTCACTTTAAGAATGGGGATGTAGTGCTCTCTGCAAAGTGTAGCGCCGTTAAAGATAAAAGCGGTAAATTTGTGTTTGAAACCGGCAGAAACGGGAAGGCGTTCCGCTACCTTGAAAAGAAAGATTACAAATTTCTGGTATCTGAAGACAATTCAGAGGTGGTGAATATAACTTCCGATGAAGAGTTAGAACGCTATCACGCGCTTTTATGGGTTTTCAGCCGCCATTAGGCCTTAAACTCGGACGCAATATCCGCCGAGTATGAACATTTACGTTGCGATAGATCTTTTCCTAGATTATCATATAAATAGGAATGCATCGGAACATACCCTCCGCGCATATTCTGGCGATCTCACAGATCTTGCGGGATATGCGGAGGGGGATAAAATAACGGAAGCGGAAAACTTTGATACATACCTCCTTAGGGGGTTTATATCTAATCTGTATGAAGAAAAGCGAAGCAAATCCACAGTGGAGAGGAAGATTGCAACCTTTAAATCATTCTTTAACTTTCTCCTTGCAAATAGAATCATAAGCGAAAACCCCGCCGGATCCCTGAAATTCCCTAAAAAGGATAAAAAACTTGCCACCGTATTCACAAGAGAAGGTGTGATAAACCTTGCGGAAACTCCGGACACCTCCACTCCTTTAGGCAAGAGGGACCGCTTAATTCTTGAGATACTTTACGGAACCGGTTTAAGGGTGGGGGAGTTGGAAGGTCTAAATATTTCAGATATTGATATGAGCGGCAAACGCATTAGGATTAGGGGAAAGGGGAAAAAAGAGCGATCTGTTCCCATAGATACTTTTTATATTGATCTGATTAAAGCCTATCTTGAGTCAATCCCGGAACTCCTTCAAAAAGGGTATGCCCCGGAATGCGACGCTCTTATTATAAATAGGCGCGGCGGACGGCTTACCTCAAGAAATATTCTGTCGGTTGTAAAAAAATATCTTGCAAAGGCGGGGCTTCCTG
>JAITJJ010000185.1 GCA_031278965.1 Deferribacteraceae bacterium | reverse complement strand
CCCGTTGAACACATATGGGACGAGCTTAAAGGAAAAGGGTTCTGCAATCGCGTATTTTCTGGCATCAACGCTTTGGAGGATCACTTGGTCGATGAGCTTTTTAAGCTTGAAAACTCTCCAGAGATTACACCCTCCATTACCTCATCACCTTGGATAATTAATGCCTTGATGAATTAAAAATGGAATAACAAGCCGCAGGCGAAGATGGCTTCATACGGCAGCGCTGCATTTCAACCTGCCGTTTGAAATCCCTTAAAACGCTCTAACGGGCTTTTGCGTCCCAGCGTCCGTATTGTCTTGTTGTTATTCCACTCACTGCCTGCTTATTTCTGGTTTTTCTTAATAACCCCTTTCATCTGCTCTATCTTTTGAATATACCACTTAGCGTACTGGGGAGTTTTTGCTGAAAAGCGTAGATACTCCTGCTCTGTTACAAAAGCACCGTTTTCAATGGAAAAATAGCGGCTGTTATAAAAGCTTCCTATGGGTAAACCGTCCTTTTCAAAAAGAAATATTTTATCTTTATCTCTTTCCAGCAGATATTTGCGACGGTTATTATGGCATCCTTCGCAAGTTAGGGTTTCTCTCCTTATGGTGTGCGGATAAAACGGTTTCCAGGTATCAGCCAGCATCACATTTTCCGAAGAACCTCCGGTATCCGAAAAAAAAGTAATCAGAGGGCGGATAGGGCTATAGCGGTTCTCTGCGTCTTTACCTAAAATGACGGGTTCGTTAAGAACAAAAACGGCGGAAACGGCGTATTCTCCAATCCTCTTTAATTCTCTGAACTGCATAGCTTTAATCTTATCGGTAAGTTTAATAAAATAGATGCCATATTCGTTCGGGCTCCAAGCGGCATGGCAGGCTTCGCAGTTTAAATTTTTATGGTTCTCTATGCGATGATCTATGACTTCTGGGGAGTATGAGTGGCACGACAAACATCCCTTTGCTTTATTTCCGGCAGGCATAGAATGGCAGGTACCGCAAGCCATTCCATGCTCTCTGTGGGTGTCGGGGAGCATCTTCAGCCAATACTTACCTTCGCCGGAGATACCCCTCTGATAACGCGAATGGTAATCTCGTGCGCCATATCCTAGATAATCCGCTCCCAGCTTCTTATGGCACTTTATGCAGACCTCCGCTTCCGGTTTCCCGGCTTTTTTATGGCACTCAGCGCAGGTTGATATATGACACCCCCCGCAGTTTTTCTCTCCAAAATCTTTATCCACCTTTTCAAAAGTTTTTTTTACAAAATTTTCTTTTCTGTTTTTAGTGGTGTGTAGATTATCTTTTAAGAAATCCGCCTTTTCATTGTGGCAAGAAAAACATTGCGCGCTTTCCTGCGTATCCCAGTTGAAATTGGATTCGGCAGCAGTCGTTTCAACGTATAAGAGAAAGATGGATAGAATCAGAAAGAATTTTTTCATAATCTCTTTTCTCCGTGAAATATTTTGGATTATCGTGGCAGACGATACAGCGGTTTACATCTATAATCCTTATAATCTCCTCCCTAGTGAACATACTCGCTTCTCCCCCCACAACGGAGCAAGTCGGATCAAGCCTCCCTCCGGAAATTGAATAAAGCGCGGCAAGCGGTTTGCCAGAAGTGTCGTCTATAAGAGGAGATACAAATTCGCCGCCATCCTTTGTAGAGAAAAGCCCGTCTCCGAAGCCGTAAAAATACGGGTTCCCATGACATTCCGAACACCCAATAGCTTTTCCTCCCAGATTATGCCCGAAGAATGGGGCGAACTTAGGGTTATTTCGATTCTCCCCCCTGTATTTAAGAAGGCGCTCTTCTTTTATGACTTTCCCTTCCGCGTCAATATGGGTGAATAAGCTCTGACGGCCTGGTGTTACGGGGGTTATTTTGCCGAACCGATTAACGGCCAGAGGGAATGGGTGAAACAATCTGATATCTTCCGTTTCCGAGAAGGCACCAGGACTTATTTCCCCGGTAAGGTAACTTACAGAGTAGTCTCTTTCGTCGTATCTGATATGACAACTGTAGCACTGTGCGATAACCTTGGAGTGACAAGAGATGCAGTCAAGCCTTTCATGCCCAGCAACCTTATGTTCCGGCGTGTCTTTAATGGTTTTTATCTCTTTTAACCCGCCGTTGCGCTTAGTTAAAAGCCAATATCTCCCATTTTGTTTAAAAACGTTTGGTAGAACCCTCCCTTTTCTAGTTGTAAGGGGAACACTATCCGCAGGGGGAGATTTAGCATAGTTTAGTCTAAGTTCCGTAGTATAACTGTCTACAGCGCCACTTTTGGGAAGGGATTCCCCATCCCCGTGGCAGCTTTCGCATCCTATCTCGGTTTGTTGAAACATGTCTTCATATCTCTGCCCGTCTCCCATAACTTCAACCTGGGTGTGGCAATCGATACACTCGATATCTCCGGCACTGTGAATGTCTGGAACCATATTCCTGACGTTGCGCCTATCGCTTGCCATAATAGGTCCCGCACCTCCGTTTTGGGTGGGAACCAGCGAATTGTTTCCATCGTATAACCCGCTGTAAGTGAATGCAATCCTCCCTCCCCTGTTATGACAGACAGCACATCTCTCATCTGTGGGGAGCTTTAAGAGGGAGTGGGTTTCAGGATATGGACGCTTTCCCTTTATCCTTTTATCACTCCCATCATAACTCCCAGAACGGTTATAGGTTGTGTGGCAGGTGGCGCATCCAGATGACCGGTGCGCTCCGCCACCGATAGTGAACTGCGATGAGATATGGCATACCGAGCAATATTTCTCATAAAGCTTCACTGGCATATCTTCGCCCGCTTCTTCCCATACAAGTCCGATACCTTTTATAATTCCGGAGTTTGTGAACATAACTGAACCGCTTACGGCATTGAGCCAGTAAGCGTGGCACTTTCCGCAAACGGCATCAAGATCGTTTCCGCTGTGGGCATACTCAATACTATCAGTATGGCATTCCGCACAGGGAAATTTATGATTCTCCGACACCTCCTCAATCCCTTCGTGGCAACTAAGGCAAATTTTGTTTTCTCCGGATTTATGATAAAATAAAAGAACCTCTCCAATTGCAAGGCAGACGGTTGCGGCAAATGCAATCACGGCAAGTGGTATATGGATCATACTCTTTTTAAAACCATTTTTGGAAAATATATACAAAGCCTCGCCTCTGGTAAAAGTGCCTGTAAACATTGCCGCAGAAATCAAAGCAAGCTATATCAAAGGATAGTGTATGGAATATTCTATAAACACGCAAGTATTTTAACCTATTCTAAAAGCAGCACGGGACGACAAGACTCTCTTATGTTGTATCTTGCATCCATAGCAATCATGCGCGTATTTATTATTAGGGCAGCAGGATAATGAAAATAAAGCAAATCGGGCGAAAGGATCATAGTTTGATACTATCCCTTTTAGGGTAGAGTTGCAAGTCATCGGTTCGCGGCAAGGCAGAAGATCCGTTTTTAATAGTGAAGCGATATTTTGGATATTGCAAGAGTGTATATCGGGGATTGTTCAAGAATAAACATAGTTTTATATACTCTTTACGAGAGCGAATTTATTGATGTGCGCCCGAGCAGGGAGGAGTTTGGAATTGACAACTTCATAGTAAATAGGGAGAGTTGCGTCCATTTTTAGATAAAACAGGAGAGAAGGAGAATAAGAGGGATGTAAGAATGTAATTAGGAGGCAATTTATTACAAAAACAGAGTCCTTTTTGCTAATTTTGGGCAAAAACTGATAACAAAAATGATTATTGAAAAAGAATTGCGCCTTTTATTCAGCACTTCCATAGATAAATAAATATTCTCAGAATTTCAACACCCCACAGGTATGGTGTCTTCAAAAGGGTATCCGTCCGCCACCCATTCATCCATTGTATCTGAAAAAATACTGAGCAGTTTGCTGTCATAACCGTTTTTCATAAGGAGTTCCCAAGCTTTTTCAGCGTCTGCGTCATTTTGGAATATTAGAACGGTTTTAGCGTTTTTGGGAATCTCTTTTAAGCGTTTTTCAAGCATAAACATAGGGATGCTTCTTGACTGCGGCATATGCGCTAAAATATAATTAAGGTGCGTCCGCATATCAAAAATATACCACCCATCTTCTGTTTTCATCATCTCATAGAG
>JAITJJ010000074.1 GCA_031278965.1 Deferribacteraceae bacterium | reverse complement strand
ATCACCAAACTGATATTTTGGGAAGCTTTCCCGACCGGCGTTGCCGCCATAGGAGTAGGGGTATTCTTTCTGGGCTCTGTCCAGCTCTTTTTTATCGGGCTTTTGGGGGAGTATATCCTCAATATCAATATCCGCATTATGAACAGGGCGCTTGTTATAGAGGAACGGCGGATAAACTTTGATTAACTTAAAGTGTTTGCGCAATAATATTCTGTGCGGCAATTCATTTTAAGATTGTTATAAACATGACCATATAAAAGTGATTAAAGGAGAGTTGCCCCGAACCCTGAAGGGATGCTGCCTTAAAATTTAAAATAAGGCAGTAAGCGCTAAATTCCCCTCTAAGAACGGGAGCCCCTATCCAAACACTTTAAAAAGTTATAGTTTTACCTTCTCCGCCACAGCTTTTGCAATTCCTGCAATATTCGTATCCCCTTTGATAAGTTCCAACGGGAAGGGGATAATTGTTGCAGAGTTGGTTTTGCTGGATATGTCCGCCAAAGTTTGCAGATAGCGCAACTGAAGGGTGATGGGATTTTGGTTCATAATCTCGCTTGCTTCTGCTAGCTTGGTAGCAGCTTGAAATTCACCGTCCGCATTGATAACTTTTGCACGGCGATCTCTTTCGGCTTCAGCCTGCCGCGCCATTGCCCGTTGCATTTCGCTGGGCAGGTCTATATGTTTTACTTCCACAGCGCTCACCTTCACCCCCCATGGGTCGGTCTGGCGGTCTATAACAGCTTGCAGCTCCAAATTTATCTTTTCGCGGTTTGCCAGGAGATCGTCCAGTTCAAACTGCCCTATTATGCTTCGCAGAGTGGTTTGTGAGAGTTGACTTGTGGCATAAAATGCATCGTCAACTTCTAAAACCGCCTTTTCCGGAGCAACTATCCTAAAATAAACCACAGCATTCACCTTAACGGAAACGTTGTCTCTGGTGATTATATCTTGCGGCGGAACGTCAAAAACCACCGTCCGCAAACTCATACGAACTATCCGCTCTATGTAAGGGATAAGAAGGATAAGCCCCGGACCCCGCACCGCCACATATCGTCCCAAGCGGAATATTACTCCCCGCTCATACTCCTGTAATATCTTAACGCAGGAGAAAAGAAGTGAAATCACCAGAATACCTAAAAATATCGCCACAGGCAAAGCCATAAGAACCTCCAAAATTTATATGAAAGAATTGTAACTCATAAGTGCTTCAAAAGGAAATAAAATTTTTTAAAAATCTTATTGTTCCGGCCATCCCTTGCAAAAGGATTTTACGATCTCTCCAAAAACCAGATACCAATGGCAACGGTTTGTGTTTGTCAGTCATTCAATCTTTTCTGTTCCATATTTTAAATCTGTAATCCTAAACTTTGAGGGAGTTGAAAAAACCAGGTTTGTTCTGCCCGGCTTTAAGATAAAGGAGTTGGCATAATAGCTCCTGCCGCCTTTTTTTAAATTTACGCTGCCGTTTACAGCGCCCGAAAAGTATAGCTCCGTATCAAAATCCCCTTCTATATTCATCTCAAAGGCAACTTTAAGCGGTTTGTCGTAGTTGTTCATAAAACCTATGAGAGAGCCGTTTCTCCCGTCCGCTTCCCATACCCCGTCTTTCCACCTTCTTTTCATATGGCGGAATCTAAGATAAACATGTTCAAGTTTTGTGGATATATCATAATCCCATATGAGGATCTTTCGTCTTTGTATGGAGACTTCCTTTTGCGGTGTTCCAAATTGAGCATAGGCAAAGGCAAGAATTTCCTGATCATTTACATTGGGTTCAAGAGCGGAGTTTTCAGACACAATAAGGTAATTAACAGGCTTAACATACCATGATCTATCCGATGTAAAAATGAATCTGTAAATACCGGGTTTGTCGGGATATGTGAAAGATGTTACCTGATATACTTCATTTTCAAAACCTGTTGCGGCAGAGATGATTTGAGCGTTCCAATAGCTGCCGTAACCGTCTTTAAGGTTTTCGTCCTTTAAGAACGCGATAATCTCTGCATAGGATTTGTTATTTAACTCCGTATGAAATTTCGGCAATAACATGAAGTTGATGGCAAAGAGGAAAACCGTGAAAGCCCAATAAAACCGTTTTTTTGCAACAATCTCATAAAACACCGCACCCAATGCCAGCTTAAATAAAAAGAGGGACGGCAAAAAATACCTGTCGGCATTGAATTTTTGTGATACCGAAATCCCTGCAATTATTATTACAAGAGAAAGTACTCCAAAAAGAGACAAAATTTCTGGTTTTTTAATATTTTTAATTATCCAAAAGAGAAAGGAGAGAAAAAGTAAGAGTGCAATAACAACTGCAGAAAAATATTGGGCAGTCGGCAAATTGGCATCAAAACCTAAAACTATAGAAAAAACATCAAATATCCCGCGCAAATTAGATAGGCTCCCTTTTATCCCCGTAAGGGCAAGAGAGTGTTTTTGAACATAAAATCCCCCTAAATATCTAAACCCCCATAGGAGCAGTCGAGTTGCGATAACTGCGTAAGCAAGGGAGCAAATCAACGGGATAACAGGAATGGATGATTCGCCTCTTTTAATAAAATTAAATAGAGCTAATACCGCCGCGAGGGGAATAATATAATAATATGTGGTTAAACTATCACAAAAAAGCATAATAAAGTTTATGGAAAAGAAAAAATAAAATAGTTTAACAGAGGGGCGAAGCAGATAAAACCGCAATATAAGAAGACTTCCCATGGCAAGCGTTGTAGAGCCTCCATGGTATATTGCGCTTATATACGTGGATGCTACATATTGGGAAATCCCAAACGAGAACAGAAAGATAATCAGAGCCTTTTTATAATCGATTTTCCCTTCATCGGAAACTGAAAAAGCAATTGCTCCGAAAAAAAATGCCAAAGATAAAAAAGCCGCCGGGACCGCCTTTGTAAGTATTTCATTGTAACCAAATATTTTTACTAA
>JAITJJ010000184.1 GCA_031278965.1 Deferribacteraceae bacterium | reverse complement strand
GTTACATAATCGGATTCATCTATGACACAAACTACTGATAATCCGGTAGAAGTGGCAGTCGCACCGATAAGCGCAACCACAAGAGCGACACTCGTCAGAGGTATGCCCTGCCAGTTTTTGGATATAAATGCAAATTTCAACAACTCCTTTTTCAAGGTTCCGCAAGCTTTTGTTTGTCCAAAGCAGTGTCGTCATCGGATCGCCTTTCGTATGCGCCGATACTATCCCCTCAAGTGCTTCCAGTATTCCGGGCTGCGTTTCCCGCACCGGCTTCCGTCCGCCTCCCGGTCTGCGGCTCCTGCCATCCGGCATTATCCTGTCGGTGTAGTTGAGTTCTTTCACGCCCTCCGTCAGCGTTTGACGCGACATCCCCGATATGCGGCTTATCAGGCTGATTCCCCCATATCCTATTGATTGCGCTTCTGCCGACAAATACCGTCGCCGTTGGTATTCCTTCAGTGTTGGCAACACTGCTTCTATCCTGCTCTGTATCGCTAATACGTCTGCATTTTCCATGTTTCACATCTTACCGGTATTCAGCCCTGTTGTTAAGTTTATTTCGTAATAAGCTCTAATTGGCAGCGACGATTATTGGATTGTTCCAAAAAATGAGACGGAAGAAATTGACGTAACAAAAACGGGCGATAAGTTTGATTTTAAGGTATGCAATGTTTGCCACTGTTTAATGCCTACAGAAAAATTTGCAAAAAATCAGAACAACCTTCACGGCATAATCAGAAGGCCAACCTGCCAAAAATGCAGAACCGCTATTGATAAACGCGCTCCTAAAACCAAACAGGCCAAACAGATAGAAAAACAAAGACCAAAAGTAGGCGAACCGTTTACTTGTCCTATTTGCAGAAAACGTTCCATTGCTGGCATTACGGCAAAGATTGTAGCCGACCACGACCATCATACGGGCAATATCCGCTGTTATATCTGTGATAGCTGCAACACAGGATTGGGAAGGTTTAAGAACGGTGAAAATTATCTGATGAACGCTGTAAACTATATCAAGAATCACGACACACTGGGTTGATTCAGGCGCAGAAACAAGTTGTGAAAGGGTTAATGACTGCTATGCTCTCTCAATAGTTTTAATATCTTTCAGGCTGACCCACGCCACTTCCGCATACTTCTCGTCAAGGAAAAAGACAGCGTTTTCAATCGGTTCCCTGACAGTGGAGGAGCAGTTGAAAAACATCACCGTCACTCCGCTGTGAACCACCCCTTTGACCTTTATCTTTGGTTTGTCCGCACGGGATTGGGCAAGATAATCTTCCTCATATTCCCCCATTTCAGCTATGACCGACTCAAAATTCCTTTTAAGGTCATGAAGGTTTTTAATCTTGGGGTTGTTTATTACGTCCGGGCGGGAGAGATTAAACTTGCTGAGCATATCTTGTATCTGCCCCAATTTCTCCATAAGGCGCGCCTTTTCCCTCCTGAGCCTCTCAAGTTTCTGGTCAATATAATATTTTGTTCCCATATATATGGTAAACCTTGAGTTTCCGTGAGTCCCCAACTGCTTTGCCATAAGCTCTGAAAACGCCTTTACCATTCCCCCCGCAATAATTCCGTCTCCAGAGGAGGCGTCAATCCTGTTGCCTGCATAAAGATCGCAGTTATAGGAGTATTTTTTTATAATAATATCGTTTTTAGCCAGAACCTTTGCATTCTCTCCATATCCCATCACCACATTTCCCCCCGCTTTGAAGAGGTTGGAAAAGTTTCCTTTGATTCCCAGCTTTACATGGATATTCTTTAAAGCAAAGATTTCACAATCTCCGCAAACTCCCTCTACTATAACATCTTTTTTCGCCTCTATCCTAAAGCCGGAGAGCACGTCCCCTTTAACGTGCACGGTGCCGTTAAAGCGGATATTGCCGGTAGAATAGTCAACATCATGGTTTACAAAATAAACCTCGTGAACAGATACGGTAGTGCCGTTAAACTCCACATAACCGTCGTGGGTAGCGATAAAGGTTGTGCCGGTGGGGTTCATCATTACGCCTTCGGAATAGTATATTTCCACATCTTTGCCTGGAATCGGCGGGATCTCGCCGTTTTTCACAGTGACGCCGCGAATCCCTCTGGTGGCAGGACGTTTGGTTATAAGCACGTCTCCCTTTTTTGCATGAATGATATTATCTATATTTTTATAGTCAACCCGCCCGGATTCCGAGAGTTTCGGGCGTTTCTCCGCTGTGGAAAACTGGAGAATTATGGATGCATCCCGCCCTTTTATAGGGGGCTGCCCCGTGGCAATTAAAACCTTCTCCACCACATAGTCTTTATAATGGAGCTCCGCCGTCTTTGATACAGCTTCCTCATTGAGGTTTACCCGAATCCCCTCTTCAGCTATGGCGCTCTTTATCTCCTCATGGGTGAGCTTTGCTCCCGCGCCTAACGGCGGGTATATGGAGATATACGCTTCAAGGGCATCGTTTGCCAGAGTTACGTATATCTTTGAATCATACTTTCTCCCTTCATCGTTTATATCAATCCGCGTAACGCCGCCTGAAAGCTCCTCAATATTATACTGATCCGCATTTAAGTGATAGCTCTTTGAAAGGATAGAGGTGATGCTGTCGGCATTGTCTTTCAGAACATATATTGAACGCATATTTCCCGCCATCGCTCACTCCGCCGGAAGGATAATCTGAAAAACTGTATATCTCCCCTCAACCGAGCGCAGGCGAATTGAACCGTTATGGGCGCGGATGATCTCACGCACTATGGCAAGCCCAAGCCCTGTACCGTAGGCTTTGCCGGAGGTAACAAACGGATCAAATATTGCGCTCTGCTGCGATTTTGCTATCCCTTTGCCATTATCAAATATGGATATTACCGCCCGTTTGGTTTTCATCAGCTTTTTCACATGGACGGTGACTATCCCCGCCTCGTTTACCGCCTGAACCGCATTGTGAACAAGGTTGAAAAAGACCCGGAATAGGCGGTCGCGATCGCCTATTATATTAAAATCTTGACGTGCTATAGAAACAACTCTGGATTCCGTGTGCTTTAGGGAGAGATTATACTGCTTTGCAATCTCCGCAATCAGTTCACAGAGGTTAAACGGGTTTATATTAAGGTCTATATGCTCTTTCGTATAGAGCATAATATCCTCTGTAAGCCCCTGAACCCTTAATATCTCCTGACGGATGGCATTTATATAATCGTTTAAGGATTCCATATCTCCGGCTTGCATGAGGGAGAGATAAACTTCTACTATCCCCAGTAGGTTGCGTATATCGTGGGCTATGGATGCCCTCAAAACCCCGATGGCTTTTATTCGCTCCGCCCCTTTCATCTCCAGATACAGGCGGTTGCGCTCCACCGCAAGGGCGCATTGGGCGGCAAGAAAGGAAGCGATACTTATATCTTCATCGGAAAAAAAATCCCCCTTTTTATCAGTAAGGTTAAGCACCCCTATAATATCTCTGCCGGAAAAGAGAGGCAGCGACATAAAAGAGGATGCCGAATATTCGTTGGAGCTTATCTGCGAGGCTTTTAAGGTTTTGCTGTTCATGATATACGGTTTGCCGGTTTTTGCCACCCTGCCGGTTATCCCTTCCCCCAATTTATGCATTACCTCACTTTTAGGGGTAAATCCCGCATGGGCAGACATCTTGAGAATTCCCCCGTCCAACAGGAATACCGATACCCGTTCAACGCTAAGATATTCTTTGGCAGAATCAATAATGGTAGGCAGAACATCCTCAAGTTCTGTGGAAGAGTTCATTTTACGGGCGATTTCAACCAGTATGGGAACAAGTTTATTTATTATTGCCTTCCTTCAGCGCCTGTTTTCAAAAGATAAGGGAATCAAACGCAGCAGATTCTAAAATTATTTTAATTATAATAGATCAGATGGTAGTTTGCCATAATAATCTTAAAATCTTTATAGCTTTGTAGATTTTAATTTAATTGCCCGTATGGTGGAATGCATATAGTTAAGGAAGCGCTAAATAAAAGGCGCAATTTTTTCAATAATCATTTTTGTCATCAGTTTTTGCCCAAAATTGGCAAAAATGACTCAGTTTTTGCAGTAAATTGCCTCCTAATAGAATTAATTCGTATGTTTAAGAGATGCAACAAATAAGGGCTATATGATAGGGGATAAAATATTTCGTCCCCACAGTCAGTCAAAAAACAAGCAGCTTTCAGGATAAGAGAGGGGATAGAGAGAAAAAAG
>JAITJJ010000027.1 GCA_031278965.1 Deferribacteraceae bacterium | reverse complement strand
ATAGCCTTAGCACGCTTGGCATATTTCTCGCTGTAAAATACAACTTGCTTCTCATCTGCAAACATTTGCGTTTTCTTGTCATTGAAAATGTTCACCACATCAAGTTGCCTCGGCATTATCCCGGACTTTATCTTGAACTCTCCACTGAGATGACGATAGCCCTTCTCTTCAAGAATAAAATCAAGAATAAAATTCTGAAACTCTGCAGATGCCCCAATATATCTATAAAAACTCCTTTTTTTAGACAGGTTTTTCAGCACATTTTGGAAAAAATGCTTGCGGTAAAAAGATTAATTTGTATAGTAAATAAAGTTGATTTCAGGTTTTTGCGGTTTGGTTGCTTTTAATGCTTTTTTTTGACCATTTTTAGGAGCCTTAAAAGTATGCGCCATAGTCCGGAATAGCCGGGAAATAACGATTTTATAATATTGGGGAGGATTTTATGAGAGGTTTTGTTGGTGTATTACTATTTATGCTGTTTCTTTTTGCGTTTTCCGCGCAGACAATGGCTGCTGAGGGTTCTAATGCCAGATTTTCTTTTTATTTGGGAGGATATGTCCCTTCGGGGAGTTACGAGGAATCCGGACTCCCTGAGTTTAAATATGAAACAGGTGCTACCGGAGGTGTTGACTTTACTTATTACTTTGTTGAAAACTTAGGGATAGGCACTTATCTGGATTTTAATTCGTTTTCTTCCGAAGAAAAACGAGTCTCTGGAGTTGATCTTAAACTATCGGCTTCCAGCACAATCTTTGGAGTTTCTTTGAATGGAAGGATTAATGCGGCGGATAATTTTTGGCTGTATGCCGCTTTAAGATTGGGTGTGGCATCAAACTCCCTGGAGATGGAAGGTTCCAGTGGTTATTATACGGCTACGGCGGAAACCAGCGGTTCAACCTTTGCCTTTTCAGTGCAAGGTGGGGCAATATTTCAGATTAATAAGTGGGATTTTGGTTTAATCCTAAGGTATACTTTAATTGACCAAGAGATTGAAGGCGGCGATTCCACCGATTTCGGAGGGATATCGGTTCTTGCGTCAGTCGGATATAACTTTTAGGGGTTTAATCTGGTAGTTTGTGCTGTCCGGAACCTTACAAAATAACGGGATAAAGCCGAGTAAGTTTATTGTGTGCATCAGTTGTAAAATGCCAATTGACATCCTTTTGATTGTTATTGTGTCCGGTTTCCCGCGATAGCAACTCCGCAATGCCTGGGATTCTACGATTGCCCGGACACTGCGCAGCAAGTGCAGATCGCTCAATTTGAGCGATATTAAGCCAACTGCCGTGTTTAGGCGTATAGTGAATCCCAGACACTGAACTAAACGAAATGCTTCTTCAGGGGAGAAAGTCTTATAAAACGAAGAAATTACGCGTATTTAGGTTGTCCATCACCAATATAACCCTAAATTTCCGGTTTTTTAACCCCCATATTTAGAAGAGAAGCAAGATGTTTTGCTTTTTTTGTTGGTTCAGAGATTATAATATTGTTGTCATAGACTTTGCATTTTTGATTGGACATTTCCATTATAGCCTCTTCAAAGGAATAATCGTTTCCGAGTGCTCTTGTATACTCTTTATGAACAATCAGAGCCAAAAAGTTTAACATTAAATATCCCCTGAATGTCTCAACAGAATGAACTCTCAGCGGCAGCTCCAGGTTGTTTTTAGAGATGCCGAACAGGTTCTCAGCATACTGTCTTGTATCGTAAAGCGGCATAACCTCTTCTTTAGGGATTTCTTCAGAGGAAAGTATGATAAATTTCCCCCTGCAGAGCATATTTTTGCTGAATTCATCCATACTTATTGCGTCCTGTTTAGCCGCAATAAAGCCCCGTGTCAACTCATCCGCTTTGCGCTTTATATCACATACTATGTGGGCATAAGCTGTGTGAGAGAATAATTCAACCTCTACCGTTTTAATATATAAAACACGTCTGCCATATGATACCATATTGTCAACTCCTTCCATATCGGCGGAATGCTCCTTGATTAACTCCTTATAAAGCGTCCTCTCTGCTGGAAGTCTCGTCACAAACGATATATTGTTGTCATATAACTCCGTAACATTGCTCTCACTGTAATAGCCGGCATCTATCAATGCAAAAGCAGTATCTACTCCCATCTCTTTAAGTTCAGCTATGGTATCGGATAATGTGGATACGTCCACTATATTGCCTGCCATATACCTAAAATATAATGGAACCCCTGTACTCCTTTCAACCACCATTATCAGCCTGGTTTCCCGCTCACTCTCCCCGCCGTGATTGCCCCCTGCAGACAACGAAAAACTTATCTCATTCGGCATCCCGGTGCTGTCTGTCATCACTCCGCTTGTCCCGTCTAGGCTTATGGTTGTTGATATATAAGACTTAAAAAATTTACGCCGCTCTTTCTCACTGCCCAGAGCTTTTAATATCCCGCTTATACGCTGGGAAGATAAATTCGCTTTGGGGTAAAGTTTAGATGCATAATTGCCTCTAAACCATGTTTCAGCATGATCCATCGCTTTTGATTGGATTAGCTTATAGCATATTAAACCCATTACACTGTCGTTATGCTTGAAAAGAATACTCTTGAATAGCCTCCCATATATGCTGTTGTTTATACACCTGTCAATACTTGCACTATCCCCGTAATCCAGGATCAACTCGCTGCCATAATCCCGGCTGACGCCTCTATTCAATTTCTCATATATGCCCTTCTCTTCATCTATCACCCTTCCCAAATAAACGGTCTTCTTGCGGTATCTCTTCTGGGTTTTATCCCATACCGATTTCATATCATACGCATACTTCTTGCCATTAATGAGCTTAATCTTTACTTTACGCATAATTCACCCCATATGGTGGTTATTAACTACTATATCTATGACATGCCATATCCCCTTGTCAACTGTTATTATTAATGTTTTTCGATTTTTATCGAGTTATTATGCGAAAATTTAGGATAAATAGTGTTGTGGTAGTTAATAATGAGCTTCCCAAAGGCGATATTTTTGAGAAGATGGAGCGTTTGGACGTAAACGTCATAAAAACTGACAGCGGGGATCAGGCAAATACGGGGATGCATGCAGATTACTTCCCCCCTTAAAAGCGACAGCGCCATAGACGGACTGGAAAAATTCCCCGTTATTTCAGCTGAAAAATTCTTTCATCCTCTGCCAGAGGGAGCGGTTTTTTTCATACATGCCGTCCTCATCTATCTTTTTCAATTTCATAAACGCTTTGCGCTGTTCTTCAGTCAGTTGGGTAGGCAGCATTATTTTAAGGTTCAAGACAAGATCGCCCTTTCCGCGCCCGCGAACATCCGGAATTCCGTGTCCTTTGAAAACGATATTATCCCCGAATTGGGTGCCCGGTTTTATCTTTACTGTCTCTTTTGTTTTATCAAGCAAGGTGACGGCAACCTCTTTCCCAAGAATTGCATCAAGGAAGCGCACAGGCATCTCCGCTACAAGGTTGTTGCCTTCCCGCCTATAGTATTTATGGGGAGTAACGGAGATATTGATCAGGAGATCTCCCGCAGGGCCTCCGTTTAAGCCGGCGTTCCCTTCACCTGCGGCGCGGATGGTCATATTATCTTCAATACCGGCGGGAACATTGATATTTAAAGTCTTTTCAACTCCTATAAACCCTTCTCCGCGGCACTCGCCGCACTTCTCTTTTATGATTTTACCGGTGCCGCCGCAATTTCCGCAGGTGGTTTGAAGAGCAAAACTCCCCTGCCTTATCATACGCATACCCCGCCCGTCACAGGCAGGGCAGGTAGCTATCCCCCCCGGAGCAGCGCCTTTCCCATCACAGGCAGAGCAGAGGTGTTTTTGACGGACTTTTATTTCAAGTTCCGCTCCGAATACGGATTCCTCAAAGGTGATCCGCCGCTGAATATTGATGGAACTTCCCCTCATAGGCGCATCCTGACGGCGGCGGGAGGAGCCGCCCCCAAAAAAACCGCCGAACCCGCCAAAGAGCTCGTCAAATAGGTCTGTGGCGGAGAAACCCGCGGAGAAACCGCCCTCATCAAGAACGCGCCCGTATCTGTCATACTGGGAACGCTTTTCGGGATCACTCAATACCTGATAAGCGGCGGAGACTTCACGGAACTTCTCTTCCGCTTCTTTATCGCCCGGATTTTTATCCGGGTGATATTTCAGCGCAAGGGTTCTGTAGGCTTTCTTTATCTCCGCTTCTGCGGCGTTTTTATCTACGCCTAAGATTTGGTAGTAATCCATCTATATCTCTATTTTTTATCCACTTCCTCAAAATCGGCATCCAGCACATCTCCGTCCGCTTTGGAGGAGGTATTCTCGCCTGAGGCGGTTTGGGATTCTCCGCCCGCCTGCTGCACTGCCGCAAGAGCTTCCGCGGCCTTTTGAGCGGCTTTGGAAAGCGCATTTATCCCCGCCTTGATACTATCCTTATTTTTGCTAGTCAGAGCGGTTTTAAGGCTTTCTATTTCACGGTTAAGATTATCCTTCTCAGCGGCGGCGAGCTTATCGCCGTTTTCGCTTAATGTCTTTTCAGAGGCATAGATCAGTTGATCCGCCTGATTTGTTATTTCCGCCAATTCTTTTTTCTGGCGATCTTCTTCCGCATGAAGCTCAGCGTCTTTAACCATCTTATCAATATCTTCGCTTGAAAGACCTGATGAGGGGGTGATCTTAATGGACTGTTCTTTATTGGTTGCCTTGTCTTTGGCTTTTACGCTTAGGATGCCGTTGGCATCTATATCAAAGGTAACCTCAATCTGCGGTATCCCCCTTGGCGCGGGAGGAATCCCCACCAGATCAAAGCGGGTAATCTCCTTATTATCCGCCGACATCTGCCGTTCTCCCTGCAGAACAACTATTGTAACCGCCGTTTGGTTGTCGGTGGCGGTGGTAAACGTCTCCACCTTGCTTGCGGGGATAGTGGTGTTGCGCGGGATCATTTTTGTCATCACGCTCCCTTGGGTTTCTATGCCAAGTGACAAGGGGGTGACATCCAGAAGCACCACGTCTTTCAGATCGCCGCTTAAAACGCTTCCTTGAACCGCAGCGCCTATCGCCACAACTTCATCTGGATTTATCCCCTTATGGGGCTCTTTGCCGAAAAACTCTTTCACCTTCTGCTGAACCAGAGGCATGCGGGTCATCCCGCCCACGAGGATCACTTCATCTATCTGAGATGCCGTAACGTTGGCGTCTTTCATAGCTTTGCGGCACGGTTCGATGGAGCGTTCAACAAGATCCATTACAAGCGTTTCCAACTTGGAGCGGGAGAGCTTTTTAACAAGGTGCTTAGGTCCGCCTTGATCTGCAGTTATATACGGGAGGTTAATCTCAGTCTCCATAGAGGATGACAACTCCAATTTAGCCTTTTCCGCTGCCTCTTTTAAGCGTTGAAGCGCCATATTGTCCTTGGTAAGATCCATTCCGGTATCCCGCTTAAACTCTTCAATAAGCCAGTTCACCACCCGCATGTCAAAGTCATCGCCGCCCAAATAGGTGTCGCCGTTGGTGGATTTTACCTCAAAAACCCCGTCACCCAATTCCATTATTGATATATCAAATGTCCCACCGCCTAAATCGTAAACTGCAATCCTTTCATCTTTTTTGCGATCCAGTCCGTAGGCAAGGGCCGCCGCAGTAGGTTCATTTATGATCCTCAAGACGTTTAGCCCCGCTATCCGCCCGGCGTCTTTTGTTGCCTGCCGCTGGGAGTCGTTAAAATATGCGGGTACGGTGATGACGGCGTCTGTCACCGTTTCTCCCAGGTAATCTTCCGCAGTCTGTTTCAGCTTTTGCAGAATCATGGCGGATATCTCCTGAGGGGCATATTTCTTCCCCTTAACCTCAACCCACGCATCCCCGTTGTCAGAGGGGACTATCTTGTAAGGGAGAACTTTTTTAGCGTTCTCCACTTCCTGAGAGTCGTTTTTTCTCCCGATAAGGCGTTTTATGCTGAAAATCGTATTGGTGGGGTTAGTCACCGCCTGATTTTTTGCAAGTCTCCCCACAAGGCGATCCTTTTCGGCAAACGCCACCACAGAGGGGGTTGTGGACGCTCCTTCCGAATTAAAGATAACTTTTGGGTTTTTCCCTTCCATTACAACTACCACAGAGTTCGTAGTTCCTAAGTCAATCCCAATAACTTTTCCCATAATAGGAATTTCCTCCAAAATAATTAATTTAGTTTATTAACCTGAACTTTAGCCGAGCGCAAGATACGCTCAGAAAGCCTGTATCCATTCTGCACCAGAAGAACCACAGAGTTGTCGGGCAGTTCTGGATTATTTGCAAGCATTATCCCCTCGTGAATAAGCGGATCAAACGGATCGCCCGCTTTAACCGGTATCTGCTGTAATCCTGCCTTTTCAAGGGTATCTAAAAGTTGTTTGCGGGTGAGGGCAACCCCCTCCGCCAAGCCGCCTATCGTTGAATTTTTTGCCGCCGAATCTTCCGTCCCCGCGCTTTCAATGTGGGCAAGAGCCAGATCAAAGTTGTCCAGTACTGGAAGGAACCTTGTTAAAAGCGTCTGATTGGCATATTTTATCCGCTCGTCATTCTCCCTAATCAGGCGTTTTATATGGTTCTCGTGATCCGCCGAAATTTTTAGGATCTTTTCTTTTAATTTTGCAATCTCCTCCTCCGGGGAAGGTTCAGTTATCTCTTCCCCGCTCTGAATTCCGTCGGTTCCTGTTTGCTCCGCCGCCTCTGTATGAGCGGCTTCATCCTCCTCCAAAAGCTCTTCAATGGGATCTTTTTCCTGCATCTTTATGTTCTCCGTATTATTTTTATTCTCCGTACAACTGCTGCAAAAGCTGAGTGATAAGTTGCGCCGAGTAGTTTACAACCGCCACCATCTTCTGGTACTCCATCCTTTTCGGTCCGATAACTCCAAGCATACCTATAACTTTTCCGTCTTTTTCAAAGGAGCTGGTTACCACCCCTGTTTCTGAGAGATACGAAATTCCGACTTCACTCCCCACAAAAACTTGAACCCCTTTCGTGTGAACAAACCGCTCCACAATCTCGGCAAAACTCTTTTTCTCCTCCAGAGCCGCAAGCAGCCCTTTTAACTTCTGGGCATCCTGAAATTCCGGAAAGTTCAGGATGTTGGCGGTGCCGTCAAGAAAGATATTATCCCCCGCAATCTCTTTCTCAATATCCACAAGGCGGCTTGTGATCTCGCGGATAACGGCGGCATCAGCGTCTACCTCTTGACGCAGAGCGGCATCGAGGGTTTCAAGATTCATACTTTCAAGCCGCCCGTTTAAAAAAGCCGCCAGCTCAGAGAGCAACAATCCGTCTTCCAGCGGGAGGAGCATATTTTGTACAATCCCGCTCTTTGTGATAAGGATGGCAAGCACAGTGTGCTTATTTATGCGGGTAAACTCAATATGCCTGACCTCAGCCGTGTCCGTTCTGGGCGCCGCCACAAAGCCTACAGCTTTCGTTACCGCCCCCAACCGTTTGGAAAACTCTTTCATAAGGGTTCTGACGTTGGGGGATGGAAACTCCAAACTCTCCTCAATATCCCTCACGGAAACAGGGTCTGGGGTGTAAACCGCCATATGATCAATATAATAACGGTAGCCCAGGTCTGTGGGGACCCTCCCGCTTGAGGCGTGAAGCTGCTCTAGATACCCTTTTTCTTCCAGATCCCCCATAATGTTGCGGATGGTGGCAGGGCTCAAGTGCAGAGGTCCGATCTTGGAAACATTTCTTGAACCCACCGGTTCGCTGTTATGGATATACTCGGTGATTACAGTTTCCAAAACCTGCTCTTCCCGCTCATCTAAATTGCCCATCAAGCCCTCTTATACAATATAAATCCGCTTAAAAACCTGCCTGTTTCCACAATATTAGCACTCACATTTAATGAGTGCTAATTATAAAATAGGATAAAAGATATTTTTTGTCAATAGGAGAAATGATATAAAATGGAAAACCTGCGTCAGACGGCGTAACACATAACAAAAATGCCTGCTTATTAAGAGGCGGATGCAATTCTTTTTTTTGCCTTGCACACAAATTTCTATGCCGTTGCAATATGCAGGCGGTTAAAATTATATTTATTAAGATTAATTTTTAAAATCTTTAACTTTTATTATGTAAAGTGTTTTTGAAAATGTCCCAAAAAAATTAAGACATAAGTATTTGGATTTTTAATTTTACGTTTTTTTGAGCATTAATATCTGGGGTGGATTCCTGAGGGCTGTTAAAAAGGGA
>JAITJJ010000235.1 GCA_031278965.1 Deferribacteraceae bacterium | reverse complement strand
GCAATATCTGATCTTGCCTCAGAATTTGAAAAACGCAGCACACAGATCTTAGGTGTTTCTGTTGACAGCGAATATTCACATAACGCGTGGATGAATGTTCCTAGAAATGAAGGGGGAATAGGACAGTTGAATTATCCGCTCCTGTCTGACATCACCAAGAGCATCTCCACAGATTACGGAGTTCTCCTCCCTGAAGGGATTGCTCTTAGGGCAACATTCATAATTGATCCCAACGGAATTGTGCAGTTTGAGCTTGTTCACAGCACTTCAGTCGGAAGAAATGTGAAGGAGCTTATCAGAAATATCGATGCCTTGCAGTATGCCGACAAACATGGCGAAGTTTGCCCTGCAGGGTGGCAGCCGGGAGATCCAACGATAATTCCGGATCTGGACAAATCCAAGAATTACTTCTGCACCTATAAAGGGAAATAACAGCGTAGGTAAAAACTTGTTGTGAAAGAATGGGGGCTTTATGGAAATCCCTAAAGCCTCCGTTCATATCTTGCCTTTTGCTCACGCTTTCGCGTTCAAAGATTTTCTTGACAACAAGTTCATATCCTATCATTATTGCTTGGGATGTGAAGCTTATGTTGCGGATTTTTAGGTATCTTTCTGTATGTGTTCTTCTATATGGTGTAGTTTTCACCTTTGCATTCTTTACGCCTTCTTTCGATTTCAGCACTCTTGGCGAGCCTAAAGAGCGTTTTGTTTCCTATGTCAGCCTAACGGCGGGTTTATTTCTTGTTCTCTCCGGTCTTACCCTCCTGCTACTTATAAAGCGGGTGAAAACCCATCCGTTCCTTCTCTTTCCGCTAAGGACAGTGTCCACATTTTTATGCCTTGACGGGCTTATAAGCCTCTTTTATTTTACATTCAGCCCGTTTGCGTGGATACTCTTTCTCCTATCCGCCGCTCTCTTCGGCTTAAGTTTCTGGCAGATAAAATAAACCAAAATATAAATCAAGGGGTAACTGTGAAAAAACTCGGTATAATCGGTGTCGGGAATATGGGCGGGGCGATAGCCGAAGGGATCGTTAAATATAATGCCCTTCCGCCGGAGGATATAATCTTGTGTGACAAGAGCCCGGAGCTTTCGGAGAAAGCAGAAAAACTTGGCGTGAAGGCGGTAACGTCGCCGCGACAGGCGGCGGAAGCGGCTGATATTTTAATATTGGCGGTTAAACCAAAGGACAGCCTCGCCGCCTTAAAGGAGGCGGGATCATCTCTTAACGGGAAAGCGGTAATATCCATAGTGGCGGGTTTAAGCTATGCGGCAATTGACGCAAATTTCCCTGAAAGAGCGTTTAGAGTGCTCGTCTCTATACCCAATACCCCGGTTAAGATCGGCGCGGGGGCGGTGGGATTAACGGTTGAAACCAACTTCACCCCTGATGAAAAAGAGTTCACTCAAAAGCTTTTTGAAAGTATGGGGATAGTTGAATGGATACCAGAAAAGAGTATTGCCGCGTTTTCCGCCATAAGCGGGAGCGGTCCGGCATACGCGGCGCTCCTCATTGAGGCTATGGGGGAAGGCGGGGCATTGTCCGGCCTCCCTATCTCGGTTGCCCAACGCCTTGCAATGCAAACAGTCTACGGAACGGGCAAGCTCTGCCTTGAACGGGGAGTTCACCCTGCAATAATCAGAACGGAAGTTTGCTCGCCGGGCGGCACAACCATTGAAGCGATTGCGGAACTTGAAAAAGCGGGGTTCAGATATGGGGTGATGAACGCGGTTCACGCTGCCTTCAAAAAGTTCTTTGAGTTGGTAGGCTAAGGGGATGCACGATGCAATCGTGATCGGCGGAGGATTAAGCGGAGCGGTATTTGCCCATCACTTTGCAAAGAAAGGGAGAGTATTAATAATAGAGAGAGAAAACCGTCTGGGCGGGGCAATCCACACCGTCCGCCCGTTTGGCGGCGATTCCGGTTTTTTTGCGGAGCTCGGGGCGCATACCATATATCACAGTTACAAGACGATAATAGATATAATAGATGAACTTTTCCCTTTTTCCGCCGTTATTCCCCATAAAAACCCAGGATATTTCATTAAATATAATGGCAGAATGCACTCCCTCTATTCTCAAGTGAGCCTTTTGGGGCTTATCAGCGGAGTTCTGAAACTCCCGTTCAGCACTAAAGAGGGGAAGAGCGTTAAAGCATTTTATTCCATTTTCGGCAAAAACTATGAGCGGGTGATAGAACCCGCCCTAAGCGCAATAATATGCCAGGATTCTTCTGAAATGGCAGCAGAACTTGTTATGAAAAGCCGCAAAGTAAAGAGAAAAGATTATCCTCGCGCTTTTACCCTTATAGGCGGTCTTTCAGCCTTAATAGATAAGATCGCTGTTCAGAACAATGTATCGGTAAACTTATCCGCAAGAGCGGAAAAAATCTTGAGAGACTCGGAAGGTTATACGGTTATAACTGCCGAAGGAGCTGAGTTTAAAGGAAAACACCTCGCGATTGCAACGGATGCTCACGAGGCGGCAAGGTTGTTGCCGGACATTTCAAAAGAGGCAGGAGAGATTCTAAAGAGTATCCCTACGGTATTTTCCAAAGCGTTTCTCTTTTCAGCAAAGAAAAATGATTACACTTTTCCCCCTTTCGGGTATATTATCTCAAGAGACGGTGATTTTCGCGGGGCGGTATCAAGAGATCAAGTCTGGGATCAAGATTACCGGGCGGCAACCCTCCACTTTTTGGACGGCAATTCGCCGGAAGAGGAGTTTACAAGACTTAAACCTCTCTTTAAGATACCTGCGCAAGCGGATATTTATACTCAAACCGAGCGCTTTTCCCTCCCCCGCCTCCTCGCTGATCACAAACTGCGGGCGGAAAAGTTGGAAAAATTACTGAAAGATATAAGGAATCTGCACGTTTTGGGAAACTATTTTGCAGGGCTCTCTATGGAAGATTGTGCCGCGCGGGGAGCATTTGAGGCGTTGAATGTATAGATATATTGATAACAAGTTGTATTGCGAAGATGTGCTGTTAAAAGATATAGCCGAGATACACGGCACCCCTCTCTATCTGTATTCCTCCGCGATAATAAGCAAGAGGGCTTTGGAGTTGAAAAATGCTCTGGCAGATATTGATGATACACTGATCGCCTATTCCGTGAAGGTGAACAATAACTTAAATATCCTCAAACTTATGACGTCTTTCTCTTTTGGAGCGGATATTATATCAGCGGGAGAGCTCTATAAATATCTGAAAGCAGGGGGCGATCCCAAAAAAGTTGTTTTTGCGGGGGTTGCAAAGAGCCATGAGGAGATAGCTTACGCCCTTGATTCCGGGATACTCATGTTCAACGCTGAATCGATTCCAGAGATAATAAGGATAAATGAGGCAGCGGCAGGGAAAAATATCATCGCTCCGGTGGGAGTCAGAATTAACCCAGATGTGGAAGCTGGAACACATGCAAAGATTACAACCGGGAAAAAAGGGGTGAAGTTCGGGATAAGTGTTCAGAACCTCTTGGCGAGCGCCGAAAGATTAAAAAACCTTAAAAATATCAACCTAATGGGGATTGACGTTCATATCGGCTCCCAGATTCTTTCGGTAGAACCTTTTATAGAGGCTTATTCCACAGTCGCCAGAGTTATAAGCGAGATGCGGAAGGCGGGTTTTGATATAAAGATAGCGGATTTGGGAGGCGGTTTCGGCATCCCTTATAATAAAAAAGATGCTCCATTTGATTTTAACCGCTATAAAGTTGAGGCTGCTCCTATCCTTAAATCTATGGGGACAAAGATTATTCTGGAACCGGGCAGGTTTTTGGTGGGCGAGAGCGGTGTTCTGCTCCTTAGAGTTGAGTATATAAAAGAGGAGTGGGGGAAAACTTTTGTTATCACAAACGGCGGGATGAACGATTATATACGCTATGCTATGTATGACGCGTATAATGACTTTCTCCCGCTCACTTTGCGCGACGGATTCATTACCTGTGATATTGTGGGGACTGTTTGCGAGACATCCGATATTTTCGCCGCCGGGCGTAAGATTCCAACCGTTAAAGAAGGGGATTTTATCGCCCTTGTGGATGCCGGCGCTTACGGTTTTAGTATGGCAAGCAGGTATAACGCGCGCCCCCTTGCGGCGGAAGTGCTTGTGGACAGAGGGAAAGTCAAATTGATTCGCCGCCGCGAGAGTTTGGAATATCTGACGGAAACCGATCTCTAATGAGCGCGCAACCAACATATTTTGAACACCGAAAACGGTTAAAAGAACGCTTTGCCGTCTCACCGGAAGCGGTGGCGGATACGGAGCTGCTAGAGCTTCTTTTAGGGTATGTGATAAAACGGAGAGATGTTAAACCTCAGGCACGGGATATATTAAAGAGAGCGGAGCACTTAGGCAATATCTTTGACTGCGACCTTGCGGCGGTTAAAGGGGTGGGAAGCGAGACGGAAACTTTTTTTGAGCTGCTGAAAGAGTTTGTAACCCGTTCCTCATATAGAAAGATTGAGAAAAAAACTCTTAACCTTTCAGATCAAGGAGAGGTTTATGCCTACCTAAGAAACCGAATTGCCGCCGCCTCTCAGGAAATGCTTGCAATTCTCTTCCTTGACGCCAGAAATCGTTTAATTGCCAATAAGGTATTAAAGCAAGGAAAAGTAGGGGACATCTCTTTTGATATCCGCGATATAATCGTCTCTGCTCTGGAGAAGAGCGCCTACGGTGTAATCCTTGCCCATAACCACCCCACGGGGGAGATTCAACCCACCCATGCGGATATTGCATCCACGCGGGAAGTATTTAAGGCATTAAGATATGCCGGAGTAGAGCTTGTGGATCACCTTATAGTAGCCACCAACGGCTATTACAGCATGAGAGGGGAAGGAGTTCTGCAAAAAATAGCGGCGGAGGCAAGGTGACAGTGTTTGTCCATAAAGGACGCCGAATGGTTAAACAACTCGCATGTCTTATCCTTAAATCCCGCTCCGCACGCCTTGACCGAATCAACGAGAGGGAGTGCTTTTAACTTAACTCTATGGATATCGGCTTGTCCAGAAGCATAGCGGTTTCAGCTCTCTTTTGCTCTCTCTTTAAGTTCCGCAAGGAGTTGCAAAGCCTTCATCGGGGTTAAATTATCAAGATCAAGCTCCTTCAGCTCTTTTACAACCGGGTGTGTTTCATCAAAAACCAGGATCTGCTGAATCTGAACAGATTCCCTTTTCGGCTTTACATTTCCGTCACCTTGATTTTCAAGACTTTCAAGGATGTGGTCAGCCCTTTTCACAACATCCGGAGGAAGCCCCGCAAGTTTTGCCACATATATGCCGTAACTCTTATCCGCAGCGCCGGCTATGATTCGGTGCATAAAGATCACCTCATCTCCAGATTCCTTAACCTCTATGGTCAGGTTTTTTACCCCCGGCAGATTAATATCTGTAAGTTCATGATAGTGTGTGGCAAAAAGAGCCTTCGCTCTGACGCGGTTGGCGATATGCTCCGCCACCGCCCACGCTATGGAGAGCCCGTCATATGTGGAAGTGCCCCGCCCAATTTCATCAAGGATCAAAAGAGAATCCTCTGTAGCGTGGGAGAGGATATTGGCAGTTTCCACCATCTCCACCATAAAAGTGGAGTGGCCGTAAGAGATATTGTCGCTTGCCCCTACGCGAGTAAAAATCCTGTCCGTAACCCCGATACGCGCCTTTTGAGCGGGAACAAAAGAACCTATATGCGCCATTAGAGTAACAAGGGCAATACTTCTGATATATGTGCTTTTGCCCGACATATTAGGGCCGGTGATAATATTAAGCCTAGCGTCATCATTATTAAGCACGGCATCGTTTGCAACATAGAGATCGTTTGAACACGCCTCCACCACCGGATGCCTCGCCCCTTCAAGCTCTATCGCCTTTGAGTTGTCGACCAGAGGGCGGACATATTTTCTTGTTATGGCGGCGGTGGCAAGGCTTAGATAAGCGTCAACCTCCGCCGTGCATCTTGAAAGTTCCCGCAACTCATCAAGATTCTCCGCTATGTTATCTCGAATCCCGCAGAATATATTGCATTCAAGCTCATATAGCTTCTCTTCAGCGCCTAATATGGCGTTTTCAAGATGCTTTATATCCCCTGTGGTATAGCGCTCCCTGTCCACCAGAGATTGTTTGCGCTCAAAAGAAGCAGGAACTTTGGAGGCGTTTAATTTTGAAACCTCAATATAGTATCCGAAAACTTTATTATATGCGATCTTTAACGTGCCGATTCCGGTCTTTGCCCTTAATTCAGCCTCTTTAGCCGATAGGAGCTTGCCGGAGTTTTTTATTATATCTCGCTGTTTATCAACTTCGCGGCTGTAGCCGTCTTTTATAATACCTCCTTGCGTAAGGGTTGAGGCGGCATCTTCTTTGATAGATATATCTATTAAGTTTATTGTTGCAGCAGGGGTTTTAAACGCCTTTATATACCTTTTAAAGATGTGGCTGCCGCTTGCCTCCAATATCTCCGCCGCGTTAGGCAACACCTCAAGGGAGTTTTTAAGGGAGATAAGCTCTCTGGGGGCAACCCTTCCGGAAGCAATTCGGTTTAGAATACGCTCTATATCGTGAATCCCGCCAAATATCTTTTGCAGAGCAAGCGAAGTGTTCCACTGACCTGTAAAAAACTCTGTAATATCAAGCCGTCTGTTTATAGTCAGCAGGTTTCGGGTTGGATTTCTAAGAAACATCATAAGAGCCCGTGCCCCCATAGCGGTTTTTGTAAAATTCAATATGTCAAACAAGCTCTTCCCTCCAGTCACGGAACGGGTGATCTCCAGCGTATTGGAAGCTATATAATCAAGTTTAAGCTGATCCTTATCTGGGATAAAAGCCGGGCGGACAAAATTCACCATAAGGAGCTTATCCTCCAAGTAGGAAAATATCATCTCCAGAGGGATAAAAAAACGTATATCCTCCACCCCGAGCATTGCGGCATCTTTAACTTTATACTTGGAGAATACCCTCTTTGCCGCTTCTTCCGCTTTGCAGCAGCTTCTTGTAACAGATGGGACGGACAACTCTGTGGAGGTTAGAATCTCCTTTGGGGCATATCTGTTTATGATGGTCAATATTTCATCCGCTTCGGTTGCAAAGAGGTAAACTTCCCCGGTGGATATGTCGGCATTAGCGGTAAAAAAGGAGCCGCCCTCCAGGTAAAACGAGAGGAGGAAGTTGTTTGCGGCTTCCGTAACCTCCTCCGTATCTATCATGGTGGCGGGGGTGATTATCCTTGTAACTCCTCTCTTTACAAGCCCTTTCGCCTGAGCCGGATCTTCAAGCTGATCGCATATGGCAACATTATAGCCTGCATTAACTAATTTTACCGCATACGGTTGGTATCGTTGATGGGGAACTCCGCACATCGGGAGGGCGTTTTCTGAATTTTTATTGCGGGAGGTTAGGGCTATCCCTAATACTTTGGAAGCAAGTTCCGCGTCGGAACCGAACATTTCATAGAAATCCCCCATACGGAAAAATAGGATTGTGTCAGGGTATCTATCTTTTATTGCCTGAAACTGCGCCGCCATCGGCGTATTTACAGGTTCTTTCGGCATAATAAATAAGACCTATACCTTATAAAACTGTTTAGATACGGGGACTGACCCCCTTTCTATTAACACTTTTTACCCGTCCTCCCCGATAATCGCGGAGCAACGACACCCGCAAAAGGGCTACCGCCCCCCCCTTCTCGTAAACTCGGCATCCTGTTTATTTAGCTTTTTAAAATGCGATAAATACACGGGTTTTCATTTTATGTCTGTAATTATGAATGCAAATAATTTCAGCCCTTTATCTCTTTGGTTTCAGAAATTTCAAGCTAATAACAGGGAGAGACACCATATTATCTTTTAAATAAATGAAGTTGTAAAGCCTTTTTTCTTTCTGGCATGGCAAAAAAACTAGCTTGAGAGCCGCATTACTGTTTCGGATAATGTTTTGTGATATTGCTCCGGCGGTGTTCTTGATAGAAAATCATATATATTTATTACGGATTACTTATAAGATTTGACAACCAAAAGAGGGTATTTTTCTGTTTTTATAGGATAGTTAACGGCATACAGAATATATTCAATCGTTGCAAAGGAATATTAATTGATTTAAGAATAAGAAAAAGCGGTAGCAAGTGATACTTTCTTTATGTTGATTTTATATAAATGGTGTAAGATGAAAGAAAAAGTTAATTGATTTTTGTATCCCTTTCGTGTAACCTCTATGCAATGTTCAAAACTGAGGAGTATTTTATGCTGTCTGTCATTGAAAATCTAAACTTAAAAGGCAAGAATGTTTTCCTCCGCGTGGATTTTAATGTCCCTGTGAAAGACGGTGTTGTGCAAGACGATACCCGTATTACCGAAGCGTTAAAAACCATTCGGCATATCCTTGATAAAGGCGGAAAACTTGCAATAGGTGCGCATTTTGGAAGACCAAAGGGGCGGGAAGAAAAATACTCCCTTAAACACGTGGTAAATCATATAAATTCCAAAGGATATTTTAAGGCAAAATTACTTGGAGATTGCATTGGGGAAACCGTGGCTAACGCTTTAAAAGCATACTGCCCATCGGAAACTCTTATCCTTGAAAACCTCCGTTTCTATGAAGGTGAAGAAAAAAATGACTCTGCTTTCGCCAAGGATCTGGCGGAACCGTTTGACGTTTATATCAACGATGCCTTTGGCGTAAGCCACCGTAAACACGCTTCGGTTTATGGGATTGTTCCCATGGTTGCTGAAAAAGGGGCGGGGTTCTTAATAGAGAAAGAAGCCAAATATTTTGATAAAATAACCAGCGATCCTGACCGGCCGTTTGCGGCAATATTAGGCGGCGCAAAGGTAAGCGACAAGATTGGAGTAATAAAATCACTGCTGGATAAAGCAGATTACATCATTGTGGGCGGGGCTATGGCATACACTTTCTTAAAAGTTTTAGGCCATAAAGTGGGCTCTTCCAAAGTTGAAGAATCAATGGAGGATACTGTTCGGGAAATAATAAAGAAAGCGGGGAGCGGGCGGCTCTTTTTGCCGCAGGATCATATTGTATCTACGGAATTCGGCGGGAAACCCGAAAAGGCAACCACGGCTGGTATCCCTGACGGATATATGGGGCTTGATATAGGGGAAAAGAGTATTCAAGCCTTTAAGGATGTTCTTTCAAAAGCGAAAACTATCCTATGGAACGGCCCGATGGGGGTTTTTGAACAGGCGGATTATGCCGCGGGCACTTTTGCCATAGCCCGCTATCTGGCGGAGCTCTCCGCAACAACTGTAATAGGCGGCGGTGATTCTGTTTCCGCAATAAATCAGGCGGGAGCGGCATCAAAAATATCCCATATATCCACCGGAGGCGGGGCTTCTCTAGAATATATTGAATTCGGAACCCTCCCCGGAATCGAGGTGCTGAGGATTTAAAATATTTGCAAAAGGCTTGCTCCGAATCTCTTTCAGTTCAGAGTATGCCCTAGATACCGGCTTCTTCCGGAATCTCTATCTCTATCTCAGCAATTGCAGAGTCTGCGCTTTTATGCAAACGGAAACTCCCTTTTAAGAGAACCTTCATAATATCTGGAAGGACGTTTGCAAGATTTGCTAATTTTTCATTGTATTCCGCGGTGCTCCGTCTGCCTATCCCCTTGGCCTGAGACGCCGTCAGAGTTATCAGGGCGTTTCTTCTCCCTCTGTCTGCACTGCGTTCCGCCAAATCAATCACTATCTCGCCGCCATCTGAAATCCCTGCCGAATTCAGGAGTACGCACGATATGGCAGCGGATACCTTTGCAAGCTCACGGCATACGGGTAAACTGCCGACCCCCTCTGCAATATAGCTGTTTACCGCAATATTTCTATGCTTTAAAATGAGTCTCAAAAGATTGCGGGCAGTTTCCAGCACTTCTCCCAAGCGGGCGGAGCTATTATCGCAAAACGGCTCAAAGAAAAGCTGAAGTTTTTCAAGAGAGCGCTCTGTTTCGTTTAACTTTGCGGCGGCCGGAAGAAGCGGGTTCTCCGCCGCACCGGCTTCGCCAAGCGCAAGCAGCACTTCGCTAAAACGGAAGTTCACTTCGTCCAAAATCTCATCAATAAGGTTCCCGCCTATAATATAGCCTGTCTGATATATAAAGTTTCTCTCCAGAAGTTCAACTTCTGCAATACACCCTGCCTTGCTTATTTTTAAATTTTCCAACTGGGATTCTGCCAGAATCAGGCGGTTATATGCGTTCTGCTCCAGAGATTTCCTTAGCCGCTCAATGCTTTCCATTTTTTCCTCATGGAGTTGTTTTACAAGGTTATACTCCTTGTGGGCTTTTAATACTTTCTCCCGAACCAGAGAGAGTTCGCTTCTAATCTCACGGGAAAGCCTTTTCCCGTCTATGGGCGTCTCTCCCTCCGAAATATTATTTAGCTGCTCAGTTAGGAGTTCTAACTGTTTTTCCAGCGTCCGCCCAAACATTAGCCCTAAAAATCCTAAAAACGGCGGAAAAAGTATAAGCAGAAAGATTAAAGGGAAGAAGCCCGCCGTTACAGCCTTGTTAAACCTCTCTTTGTTAACAAGGACTCCCGCGTAGGTATCTGTGAATTGCCAAACCTGTTTGTAAGCAAGATAAAACTCTCTGATCTCGGCAACTTCCTCAAAATTGCTCGCAAGGCTGCGGACAATCCCTTTTTTTAATTCCCCGTCAGTTCCGCCGGATATTTTAATATCTGTCACCATTTCATAGGGCGGGGAAAATTTGGCAATAAATACATAATCCACATCAATGGCAAGCGCATATCTGTTTAGGTCACTCTCTTCCGGATATTCAATCGGCACACTATAAGCTATGCTCTCGCTTTTTTGAACCAGATATCCCTTAACTAGCTCCTGTATGCGCAAATGAGTATAGATATGCAGGGATATGCCGCAGATAAACGATAAGAGCACGCCTAAACTAAAGGTGAAACATGCAAGTTTAAAAGAAATTCTTTTAGGCTTCATAGCCTACACCTAAACTGTTAAATTCAAAAATATAGCATAACCCCCTGTTAACCCTTGTTATATCAAGGAAACCGCCGTATGCTTCAAGAATGTCCACATAATATCGGATGAGTAGAGCCTCTTTATCAATCGTAAAAGATTCTTCCGCGTCAGCGGGCTCTTCGTCATCTTTTGCATTATCCATAATGGAGATGCGCAGCATCTCAGGCATAAAAACAATATTGACGGCAATTTCCGGTATCTCCGTTTTTCTTGCGAGGGCGCTGTATGCAGAATAACCTATAAAATATAGGAGGGTGCGGATATAAAACGGTTCATAGCCGAAAAAGCTCTTAACACCTTCAGAGAAGTTTGCAGTAAGGGAGATCCCCTCTCTTTCAAATACCTTAATATAGCGTTGGCATTTTTCAAAGAAGAGAGCGGCGGAAAACTCCTGCACCGCATCTTTTGGGGAAAGGAGTTCCTTCACCTCTTTTACTTCTGAAATTAAATATCTTACCTTTTGAAGCGTTTCTTCTCTAACTCTGTCCGGCTTCCCTCCGCTCCTTGAAGAAAGCCTTATCTCTTTTTTTAGCTCTCCCGCCGTTTCCCCCCAACTCTTGCAAAACGCATAACTGGCAGAACTTACAACAGCGGCAAAGATGTTTTTTCTAATGGCATCTTCCAGTATTTTCTTGGCTTGTTCGCCTTCTTCAAGCTCTTTAGTTAATCTCAGGGCAATTCCTTCGTTTGCCTTTGTGTTTTCCAAAAGCCTATGATCAAGCTGAATACGGTATTCTTTAAGGGCTTCCTCCGCCTCCTTTTCAAGGGCAGTATTTTCATCTAATTTTTCTCTGGATTTATTTAAGCGTTTGACCATCCCGTTGTATGCATTTAGAAGCTCATTTCCATCCGGGAGCTTAAAGGCAAAATCTCCCATAACGATTCGATTCAGGGCGTTATAAAGATATTTCGCAGGTTTTAGGAGTTTTGCAATATAAGAGCTCACGACAAGGGTTCCTATGGAAGTTATCGCTAAAAATAGGATAATATAGGCAAATACGGGGGAAACTATTCCCGCTAGGCTGTCAATATCTGTAAAATTTGTATAGCCAAGCTCACTTTTCGGGATAGAGTATATAAGCGCTCCAATCTGTTCTCCGTCTTCGGTTGAGTTGATGATGCGGGATACAAACCGATACTCTCCTTGCTGAGTTTCCCTGTAAGCGCTCTTGTTTTTCAGGTTTTCCAAGAGCATAGAGGTATCAACGGAGGCCTCCGCCCTCCCTTCTATCTCGGTTCTTATATAGGTAATTTGCGGAAAAGTATTATAGGAAAGGTCTCTTATGTATACAAGCTCCCCGCTGTTCAGTTTTACGCCAAGCTGCCCGAATTCCAAGTCCGTTCCGCGTTGCAGTTCGCTTTCGGAAAGGTGTGCGCGGTAAAGCTCCTCAACTATCTTAGATGAAAAGGAGAGTTGAGAGGCGATATTATTTAGTTGAACATTAATTACGAATCCGCGTTCAGTTTGCCACGCCAAGATAACAACTGAAGTGCAAAACAGCGCTAAAATTGCTGCCGTAATGCGAACCGTCCGGAGGGCTTGCTTGAATACAACAGATGTTTCGTGCATAGGCAAGCGGTTGCCGTCAGACTACTCTAGCGAGAGGCAAAGGTCTTTTTTTAGTTGTTCCGAAATAAATGAACCTGCTAATATCTCAGCCAATTTTAGGGCAAACGGGATAGCCGTTCCCGGTCCTCTGGAGGTAACGACATTGCCGCTGACCACAACAGGATCGGTTTTATAATCTGCAAACAGGTGTTCAAAACCGGGGAAAGAGGTTATGGCATGCCCCGCTGAAACTCCCGCACTCGCAAGAATCTTCGGAGCAGCGCAAATTGCCGCCACTAACTTCCCTTTATTATAGCAAAATTGTATGAGTTTTAAGACTTCGTTACTGGAGGCTAGAGTTTGGGCGTTTGGACCTCCACCCGGCAGAACCACCGCATCATACTCGTTCTGAACAGCTTCCGAAAACGGAATATCTGCTTTTATATTCACTCCATGGGCACCTCTGACTATATCGGACGAGTGCCCAGCGGAATCATCCGACTCCGGGATATAGTTGGCGGCGAAAACTTCAACACCTGCCCTGCGCAGTATATCTATTATACTGACGGCTTCTATCTCTTCAAAGCCGTCTGAAAGCAATAAAAGAACTCTTTTCATATCTATCACATTCTAAGGTATTACTCCGCTGGTTCGCCGGACGGTTGAGGGGAAGGTTCTCCCAGAGATCCGCCAAAAGATTCTGTTTGCGGCGGGGGTTCTGAATATCCCTGCATTATACTGCTGGGGGTGCGATTATTGGCAAGGAGAGCCAACGTCAGAGAGAGGATAAGAAAGCAGGCGGCAATCCCGGTGGTAATCTTGTTCATTACATTCGCAGGGGCGCTGGGGCCGAACCCTTCATTGCTGGCGGTTCCGCCCCCCAATGCGGAACCTATATCCCCGCCTTTGCCGGATTGGATAAGCACCGCCGTAATCAGGAGGATGCACACAAATATATGCAAAGCTAAAACCAGATTATACATTCCATATTCACCTAATAATTTATTATCTTTTCAAATTGCTCGGCGTTAAGGCTTGCCCCGCCGACAAGCGCCCCGTCAATATTCCCCTGCTGCATAAGAGCCTTGATATTGTCCGGCTTTACGCTCCCGCCGTATAATATTCTAATCTCATTAGAGGCGCTTTTTCCGTAATATCTGCCGATAAAGGTGCGAATTGCATTATGCATTTCATCCGCACCAGCGGGAGTTGCGGTTTTGCCGGTTCCGATAGCCCATACCGGTTCATAGGCGATAACCACATTTGTTAAGTCCGCAACTTGAGCAAGGGATTTTCCAAGTTGGGCAAGCACCACTTCATTTTGAACACTCGCTTCCCGCTCTGCAAGGAGCTCGCCTACGCAGAGGATAGCTGTAAGCCCTTCGGCTATGGCGCATTTTACTTTTCGGTTTATAAAAGCATCGTCCTCTCCGAAGATGTTGCGCCGCTCAGAGTGACCAAGAATTACTGCGGTTGCTCCGGCGGATTTTATCATAGGGAGACTCACCTCTCCGGTATAAGCTCCGCTTGAGGCATCGTCCGCCCCGAGATAAAAGTTTTGGGCTGCCACCGATATATGGGGTGCGCTCTTTTTAAGCTCTTCAGCTACCACTGCCATATTGGTAAAACTAGGGGCGATAAAAATATCTTTCTCCCCGTCTGTATTTACCTTTGAAAGTGACGCCGCAAGGGATAAGGCTTCTTTAAGGTTAAGAAACATCTTCCAATTTGCGGCAATAAGGGGTTTTCTCATAAATATTTCTCCAAATCAAACTCTGGAACTGGGATTTTCAACGTTTTTAAACCGTCTGACTCGCCCGCGATAGGGGGAGGTAAAAAGCTAAGGGAGTTCAGCCCTTTACCGACAGTATGATTAAACCCTCCCCTAAACGGGAAAAAATTCCCGGCAACCGGAGTAAACTCTAGTTTTTCGGCGGTTCTTTGATAGGGGACGGCACGCCTTTGGATTGAGTTAAATTGCTCATCTCAGTTGTGCCGTTAAAGATAACCCCTTCCTCCATACGGATGCTTGGAGTGGACAATTTCCCTTGAACCAAGGCGGGCTTAAACATTTCGATCTTCGTTTTCGCGATTATTGTGCCGTTAAATTCCCCCATGATCTTCACCACCCCTGCTTCCACATCAGCGGAGACCTTGCCGTATTCGGCAATGACCAGAGTGTCATTGGTCTTAATCTTCCCTTCAAAATTTCCGTCTATACGGACTATTCCATCAAACGCAAGGGTTCCATTAAAAGAGGTATTCTGCCCCAGAAGGGCATCTATCCCCGTGCTTTCCTTAGTAGTCTTTAACATCCTTTACCTCCCTCGTATTTTATTTATTATGGTATCCAGTTCATCAATATTCCTAAAGTGGAGCTCTATTACCCCCCCCCCTCTGCTCTTTTTCCGCAGGGAGACGTGAAGCCCGCTATACTCCTCAAACTCTTTCTCCAACGCTATCTCATCGGGAGAAAGAACCTTTTTTGCCTTTTTGGGAGAGGTCATTGTCTTCGCCATGGCCTCCGTAGCGCGCACAGAAAGATTTTTAGCCAAAACTGCGGCAAGGAGTTTCCCTATATTTTCTTGCGAAAGGGTTAAAAAAACCCTTGCATGCCCTTGATCAATCTGTTTTTTTTCCAATGCGTCTGCCACCCTGCGGTCAAGCTCCAGAAGGCGCAAGGTATTGGTTACGGTGCTGCGCGCCTTGCCCGCGATAGAGGCTATCGCCTCATGCGTATATCCAAACTCGGCAATTAGGGCGGAGTAAGCTTTGGCAAGCTCCAACGGTTTCAGATCGTCCCGTTGGGTGTTTTCAATAAGGGCAAGTTCCAACTTGTTATTATCGCTCGGCTCTTCCACAATGAGAACCGGCACTTTTCTTAAACCTGCAAGACCGGACGCCCTAAGACGCCGCTCGCCTGATATCAGCATACACCCACCCTCTGCAGTGCGGTAAGCTACAAGAGGGTGCAAAACCCCTTTGTTTCTTATTGATTCCGTTAACGCTGCAAGGGCTTCGTCATCAAAATCGGAACGGGGCTGCCGCGGGTTGGGGCGAATATCTGTTATAGCTATCTGGGCAACACCCAAGCCTTCCCTAGTCTGTGCGCGGGGGATCAGGACGTCTATACCCCTTCCCAACGGACTTTTCTTAAAAGCTGGGTTCACGCTGCCCCCTGATTTCTTTCCAATAACTCCTGCGCAAGGAGGGTATAACTTACCGCTCCGGCGGAACTCTTATCGTAAACAGTTATTGGCATCCCATAACTCGGCGCTTCACTGAGACGCACATTTCTGGGTATGATGGTTCTAAACACTTCCTTTGGAAAGTATTCGTTTATCTGCCGCACCACCTCTTTGGAAAGGTTATTGCTCTTGGTGAACATTGTAAGGAGTATCCCTTCAAGCGAGAGGGAACGGTTCAGATCCTCACGGATAAGACCTATGGTTCTTGTAAGCTGCCCCAGACCCTCCATGGCGTAATATTCACACTGGAGCGGGATTAGCACGCTATGGGCTGCGGTAAGGGCGTTTACCGTCAATAGCCCCAAAGAAGGGGGACAGTCTATTATAATATAATCGTATTCATCTATAATGTCAGAAAGGAAATATTTAAGCACCTTCTCCCGCTCCTCCAAAGGGGCGAGCTCCAACTCCGCCGCCGTCAGATTGACGCTTGCAGGGATAAGGAATAGATTTTTTGTGTCGGTTTCAGTTATAATATCTTTTAACTTTTTTATCCCCGAAAAGAGCTCATATATGTCACCGGAGGAAGAATCCCTGCCTAAGCCGCTTGTGGTGTTGCTCTGGGGATCCATATCCACCAATAATACACGGTTGGCGTTCTGTGCCAAACACGCACCGAGATTTATGGTGGTTGTGGTCTTCCCCACGCCCCCCTTCTGATTGGCAACTGCAATGATCTTTCCCATAAAACCTTAAGTAACCCTCTCAACGGATATTTGCAAATTTAGGTTCGGATTGTAGCACTTAATATCATTACTAGCAAGGAAAAATTTTTGCGGGGGTGTTTAGAAAGAGAGGGTTGGAAATTTCTCTCCTGATCGTCAGTTGGGTTGAACGGTGATTTAGTTCCATGCGTGTTTGAAGAAGCTCCCAACGGCGAGCTTTTTAAGGAATATATATCCAAGTGTCTTGCCCTAATGCTTCACAAAAGAGATATTGTTATAATAAATAATTTGACCTCTCGCAAGGTCAAGGGGATATCTGAGACAATTCTAGCGGTTGGTGCTGACATTGTTTATTTCCCGCCATACAGTCCCGACCTCAACCCTAATTGAAATGATGCGGTATAAAATCAAAGCGCATTTACGGAAAGTAAAAGCAAGAACGCAACAATCGTTGAATACCGCTATAGCTGAAGCTTCCAATAAATCAAAATGCAATAATTTTCTTTCTGCTAAGCGGGAAAGCTTTCGGTTGAATATGCAGGGCTCTCCCGCCGTCAAAAAACGCCTTATAATTTTATTGCCGTTCCCGTTACTCTGTTATTTTCTGTTGTCCAGGTAACGCTTATGTCCAGCAATTCGCTCAAAGCGGAGGCTGGAAGCATATAGATACCCTCGGTTAAAAGCACCGGGGAGTTCAAATAAACACTTTTCCCGCCTTTTATATATTTGGCCGAATCAACGGTAGTTTTTACAGTTCCGGACGGTGTATCTATATTCAGACTGCTATCTTTGGCAGAATATTTGATTCCGAGTGCAGCGACAATATTTGCCGGCACATAGAATGTGCCGTTAAAAACAGATACGGGAAAGGTTTCACTTCCAGCTTTGATTTCAAGTGTCACAAACTCTTTAAAGTCTGCCTTTGGTATAAGAGCATGGATTCCCTTTGTTTTATCAACCACTTGAGACACTTCGTAATCGGCTGCGGCGCTAAGATACGCATACACCAATCTGCGGTCAATTCCAAATTGTTTTGCCAGAAAACTGATGGATTCCCGCACGGCATTTTTCATCGCCTCATCCAGATCCTCGCTTAATCCTATGGGAATCCAAAATTTCTCGGTTTCGGCAAACGGGTTTACAAGGTTATCCGAATTGGTTTTTGGAA
>JAITJJ010000209.1 GCA_031278965.1 Deferribacteraceae bacterium | reverse complement strand
GGCGTTTTATTGGTATAAATATGCGGCGGAGAAAGGTTGTTTCGCTCCCTCCCAATTCAGCCTTGCCTCCGCCTATGAGAACGGGAGCGGAACAGAACAGAACGTTGATCTCGCCTTCTATTGGTATAAGCAGAGCGCCAGGCAGAATTATGATCCGGCGCTCTTTAATCTGGGCTACTGCTATGAACACGGTCATGGAGTTAAGCAAAACCTAAGAAAGGCGTATGGGTTTTATAAAAAATCTGCAGACTTGGGAAACCCTGTGGCGCAGTTCTGGCTGGGGCTTATGTATATGACAGGCAAAGGTGTTGAGAAAGACAGTTGCGTAGCTTTCACATATTTTGATCTTGCGGCGCAGAGTGAAGATACGGATGCAATGCTTGCGCTCTCCCGCTGCTATTTTTTTGGAGACGGAACGGAGCAGAATAAATCCCTCTCTTTTTTATGGTGCAAAAAGGCAGCGGAGAGGGGGCATGCGGAAGCAATGAGAGAGCTTGGCGCAAAATATGTGCAGGCTGAAGGAGTTGAAGAAGATCCAACAGAGGGCGTAAAGTGGTTTTTAAAAGCGGCGGAATTGGGGGACGTATCTGCCCAAGCTGATTTAGGGCTTGCTTACTTTAACGGCTATGGGATTGAAAAAGATGATGCAGCCGCCTTAAATTGGCTGCAAAAAGCGACGGCGGCGGATTACCCTCCGGCATATTATAATCTGGGCATATATTATCTAAATAATGAGACTAACCCATCCCTTCAGGATGCAATACAAAACTTTGAAAAGGCGGCGACGGCGGGTTTTGCCCCTGCTGAATTTATACTGGCTCAGATATATGAAGACGGGGATATAGTTCCCAGAAATATAAAAAAAGCATTTCAACTGTATCAGAAAGCCGCTGATGACGGTTTTATATATGCCATGTTCTCTCTTGCAAACCTCTATGAGCTTGGGGATGGGGTAAAAAAGAATGTAAAAAAAGCAATCAGCTGGTATGAAAAAGCCGCCGAGCTTGGGCACGGCAATGCTTATTTAAATCTCTCGCTCTTATACCTCATAGGAGACAATGTTGCACGCGATGTCAAGAAGGCTTTTGAATATGCAACCGCAGGGGTGCAAAATACCGGCGATCCGATCTGTATACATCATCTGGCTCTCATACATTTGCGGGAAAAAGAGTATTTCAGTACAGAAAAGGCCGTTCAATACCTGAACGAGGCATTGGAGAAAGGTCTTTACAGCGCATGCTATGAGCTGTCCCTTTTATATTTTAAAAAAGAATTCGGTATTTATGACAAGAAAAAATCTTTGGATTATTTGCTGAAGGGGGGAGAGGCGGGAGATGCCAAATGTCAGTGCAAACTGGGCGTATATTATCAGAACGGAACCGGTTTCAGACGAAATCTTGCAAATGCAGTTTTTTGGTATAAATTATCAGCGGAGCAAGGCAACCCTGAAGCATCGTTTGCATTAAGCGGAATATTCGGGCAAGCGGCAAAGGTTGCGGAAGAAGATGACCACGGCTATTTTACAGGACTCTCCATAAATCACCTCTGCCGCGCCACCAAAGAGGGATATCCCGAAGCAATGCTTGAGCTTGGAGTTCGGCTTTTTTTCGGCAGAGATATGAGGAGAGAGGATCATGAGCTTGCCTTCAAGCTCTTTGGAGCTTCCGCTGAAGCCGGCGTTATAAGGGCGCTTTATATGCTTGGGAAGTGCTATGCTGAAGCAAAGGGAGTAAATGGCGATCCTGAAAAAGCTTTTATATTCTACCATGCCGCGGCGAAGGAAAAATTCGCTTTGGCGGCCTTTGAAGTGGGAAAATGTTATGATTTAGGCTTAGGTACTAAAAAAGATAAAAAAGCCGCGATAAGTTGGTATAAAAAAGCGGATGAAATGGGAAGCATTGATGCAATATATGCCCTCTCACACCGGTATCTGTTTGGGGATGGGGTTAAAAAAGACAAGAATAGGGGAGAGGCATACCTCATCTTATCCGCAGATCATGGGGTGCGCGGGGCTATTAATTCCTGCATTCAATATTTTTATGAAAAATACCCGGCAGAGGCGTATTATTGGGTATTGAGAGCCGAAGAGGAGGGAGAATCGGATGCCAATGAGCTTTACAGAATGCGCAGGGAACTGGCACAAAGAATAACGCCGGAGGAATTAAAAATTGCCGGGACTAGGGTCAGCTATATTACGGAGAAATTTAATAAGGAAGACCTAAAATTTCTTAAAAGTGTTAAGAAGGGGCTGAAGTTATGAGAGTTCTTGTAGTGGGCTCCGGCGGGAGAGAGCACGCCATAGTTTGGAAGCTTTCCGCCTCTGAAAAAGTATCGGAAATTTTTGCAGCACCGGGTAACGGAGGCACCGCCCGCGAGGGAAAGGCTCGGAATATCCCCATAGATCCCTCTGATATTGAGGGGCTCTTAAAGTTCTCTAAAGAGAACGGTGTGGATTTAACAGTGGTGGGTCCGGAAAAACCTCTGGCAGATGGGATAGTTGACCGCTTTGAAAGGGAAGGGCAGACCATCTTCGGGCCTGTTGCCGCAGCAGCGCGTATTGAAGCAAGCAAGCTCTTTGCCAAAGAGATACTGGAGGCGGCGGATATTCCAACCGCTGAATACAAACGCTTTTCAGATATTGCAAAAGCGATGGAGTATCTTTCGCAAAGCGCTCTCCCCATTGTTCTTAAAGCTGACGGACTTGCGGGGGGGAAAGGGGTTGCTGTGGCGCGAACCCTTGGGGAAGCTCGGAAAGCGGCGGAGGATATACTTGTAAAAAAACTCTTTGGGGATTGTGAATTATTGATAGAGGAATTTTTAACGGGCGACGAGGTGTCTCTCCTTGCGCTTACGGACGGCGAGAGTGTTCTTCCCCTCCCGTCCGCGCAGGATCATAAGGCGGTTTTTGACGGGGATGCCGGCGCAAATACCGGAGGGATGGGGGCGTATTCCCCTGCGGACACTTTAAAGGAAGAGGAATACCGCGCTCTGGCGGATATCGTGATCACCCCGGTGATAAAGGAGTTTGCTAAAAGAGGGATTAGATATAAAGGGGTTCTCTATGCGGGGCTTATGACAAAAAGAGAGGCGGACGGGGGATTAAACATTAAAGTTTTGGAGTATAACTGCCGCTTTGGGGATCCTGAAACACAGGCGATACTTGCACGCCTTGAAACGGATATTACGGATATATTTTTAGGAGTTGTCCATAACAGATTGAAAGATGTTTCGGTGCGCTGGAAAGACGGCGCATCCATCTGCGTAATAATGGCAAGCGGAGGGTATCCGGGTGCATTTAAGAAGGGATATCCGATAACGGGGTTAGATATTGCCGAATTGGACGGAGTAAAAGTTATCCATTCCGGTACGCTTTTGGACGGGGATATATTAAAAACCGATTCCGGACGGGTTCTCTCCGTAACTGCCGCAGCCGAGAACCTTGATAATGCCATATCAAAAGCATATGCTGCGGTTAAAAAGATTAACTTTAATTCCCTTCACTACAGAACAGATATAGGCAAAAGGATTAGAGGAAAAGTGATATTATAGCTATTCCCCCTTGGAGAGATATTATGGCGTATAAGGTTGGAATTATAATGGGAAGTCTCTCTGATCTGGATATTGTTAAAACTGCCTTGGATGTTTTAACACAGTTCGGAGTTGAAAGCGATGTTGTGGTCTCAAGCGCCCACAGAACACCGGATATCACAGCGGCTTGGAGCAGGGGAGCAAAGGAGAAAGGGTATGCCGCCATTATCGCTTTTGCGGGAGCGGCGGCACACCTTGCGGGAGTTGCGGCGGCTCATACCAATATTCCTGTTATTGCGGTTCCCATATCCGCCACCGCCTTATCAGGTTTGGACGCCCTTCTATCCTCCGTCCAGATGCCGGGAGGGATTCCTGTGGCGGTAATGGCAATAGGGAAGGCGGGGGCAAAAAACGCCGCTCTTTTTGCCTGCCAGATAATAGCGCTTAAAGACGAAGAGATGTTTAATAAACTTGAGAATTACAGGAGTGAAATGCGAGAGCAGATAGAAAGAGATAATGAACGCCTGAAGGCTCAGCTATAGACGAAATAACAGCCCGGCGGATGCTTTCCTCGCGACATATCCATAGCGCATAATTGTATGGAAACAGCGGTTCAGTTTTCAAGAATTTCATAGGGAGGGTTTATGATTTTTATATGTTATCCCAGGTGCACCACTTGCCAGAAGGCGCGCAAGTGGCTTGATGAGCGGAATATAAAATACGAATTCCGTGATATTAAAGAGGATAAACCAACGTATGACGAGCTAAAAAGCTGGTTTGCCCAAAGCGGTCTTGAAATCAAACGTTTTTTCAACACCAGCGGAATTGCCTATAAAACGCTTAATGTTAAGGACAAACTCCCTGCTATGAGCCATGATGAAGCGTTAAAACTTCTTGCAACTGACGGGCTTCTTGTGAAAAGACCGCTTTTCATAGGGGATGGGTTTGTGCTTGTAGGCTTCAAAAAAGAAGAGTGGGAAGGGAAATTGGGGTAAATTAAGGCTGACTTCCATTTTTCTGAAAAATGTCAAAATATTTGTTGACACCTATCGCGTTCATAGAGAAAACCGGACTGCCGAAAAAGTGCCCCCCCCTCTTCGGTTTTTCCGGTTGCTTTAGTATGGATATTCCCTTACAATACGTCAGAAAAAATATTTAAGAGGCGACAATGACATCTGAATTAAACGGGTTTGCCGATGTTCATGCAGGCAGGGATGCCCTTTACAACTCTTTTTCCCGCTTTTTCCTTTTCGGACCGGACGAAGCTATGTATGACATGCTTTCGCATGTGCTCTCCAGCATAGAAGTAATAGTGGAAGAACGTGACGGGGCTTTTGAAGACGCTTTTGCCAAAGTAAAGGCTCTTCTTTCGGAGAGAAAGGAACTTTCCGGTGAGGATTTGGCGGAGTATGATCTTGAAATTTTAAGAAATTATACACGGGTTCTCTGTCTTACGGATTCTGTTCCGACTACGGAGTCTTATTACACTTCCGTTGAAAAACTGAATATGCAGGATGCTAGAGACGAGGTGCTTGCCATTTATAGGAAATATCGTATGCCAAAGAATACTGCCCATAATGAGAATGAGGATTTCATCTCCGTGGAACTGGCGTTCCTTTCTTTTATGGCAAGCAGAACAGCGGAGCTCTTAAGAAACGGGGACGAGGAAAAAGCGGACGAATATGTTAACGTTCAGAGTGAATTTATAAAAAAGCATCTGAACAGATGGGTTGCTCAATTTGTCGGCGGTTTTAAGAAATATAAAGAGGGCGAACGGCTGTATTACCCGTTGGGGGTTTTGCTGCTGACATTTTTACGGGAAGACGCCCTTTTCCTTGAAACCTGTCTTCAACCTGACTGATACTCCTTCACTCTTATTGGGGGAACAATGATTAAGACGGTTACATCCGACAATATACAAGATATAAAAAATGCAAGGTTTCGCAAAGATGCCGGGCATTATATAAAAATGTATGAAGATTTCATGGACAATTTCCGCGGTTTTGGCTTGCCTATAGCGGAGAGCGATTATTCCGCGGAGCGATCGGAAATTTTAGAGGCGCTTGTAACGCTGGGCGTAAAAGTTCGCAATCACGGCAGAAGCCTCCTGTGGGGAGATAAAATTTCCGGCGCCTGTATTGACTGCCATAAAGGGGAGCATACAAATACTTTTATCCTAACCTTGAAATGCAATAGGGATTGCTTCTTTTGCGCCAACAAAAACCAGTTTGATTATGCGGAGGGGAAAACCCGTGTCAACAATATCATAGAGCTTTATGAAAAAAGCAGAAAAAAAACCGGCGGGTTGCACACAGTGGCGATCACCGGAGGGGAGCCTCTCCTATACCTCGACAAGTGCCTTGAGTTTATAAGATATGTTAAAAGCAAGGTAAAACAGACCAATATTCGTATCTATACTAACGGGGATCTTGCTACGGAAGAAGTTTTGAGCAAACTTGCAAAAGCGGGGCTTGACGAGATCCGTTTCGGCTTGAAACTTGATGATGAGGAAAAGCTCCAAAAAGCCCTCTCCCACCTATCTTCTGCTGTAAATCATATCCCGCGGGCAATGGTGGAGATGCCTGTAGAACCGGATAAACTTGATGCCATGAAGCACTTGGCGGACAGATTTGAGGAGATAAGGATTTTTGGGATAAATATTCTGGAATTTCTCTTTCCCTGGGTGCATATTGATGAGTTTAAGGAAAGCGGATATAAAATCACGAAGCGCCCCTATAAAATTCTTTATGATTACACATATGCCGGCGGGGTTCCCATAGCTGAAAGCGAGATTTCAGCCTTGAAACTTTTGAAGTATATCGCGGAGAAAAACTATTCATACGGGGCGCACTACTGCTCATTGGAGAACAAATTGACGGCGCAGATATGGCAGCATAACAGCAGGGTGAAATTAACCGGAATGGAATATCTTTCGGGAAAAGATTTTTTTATAAAAATGGCAAAGGCTTACGGTGAAGATGCTGCTAAAGTAAGGGAAATCCTTAATAGAAACGGTGTAAGGCACTATAATTACAATGCGCCGGATGGTGTTATCTCTTTCCCAATAGCCGAAATAAGCTCCCTTAAAGGCGAGGATATGCTTATCGGCATTTCATCCGTAATTCTTGATCCCATTGGGAACGGGAAATTCTGTTTAAGGGAAGTGGCGGTGGATATGACCGATACGGAGAGCTTCTCTCTGGAAGATATTTAGTTATTCCAGAGTTTTTAGAAAAAGGCTTTAAAATTTCCCTCTATACAGGGGCGAATTTGCGTTAACTCCGCTTGAAGCGCTAATGCAAAGATGGGATAGTTTTCTTGAAAGTTATACCGTGTGGAGCAAAACGCCAAGCCATTGTATATAAAAATTAAACTTATATAATAGTGTTATATATCTATAGTCATGTTAATTTTGTAAAGAAAAAATATTTA
>JAITJJ010000206.1 GCA_031278965.1 Deferribacteraceae bacterium | reverse complement strand
TATCCACCAACTCACGTGCTTTCAATAATACCGCTTCACGCTCCGCTTTGGCTCGCTTTGCGTATGCATCACTGTAAAACACCACCTGCTTCTCTTCTATCCGAACCTTTTGAACCTTGCCCTTAATCTCCGTTACCGATAACTCTTTAGGATATATCCGGGATTTAATCCTGCCGTCACCGTGCGCTTTATAACCTTTCTCCTCAAAGACATAATCCTTTAGCTCCTTGCCGCTTGCTTTATCCCTGTAATCTTTGACAATGGATAGATAACCTTTGCCATTGCTCTTGCTCTTGCCTTTTCTTAGATACATACCAAACCTCCTACATAAATACTTACACAGTAATATTATAAAAAATAACTATAATCAACGATAATCTGTAAAAATATTCAAAAATTTGACAAAAAATTACCCCAAATACCTTGATACTAAATACTCTAAACTATATATTGATTGCTAGTGAACTGCAAAACTAGGGAAATGCGAGGGTTTAGTTTTTTTATTGAAAAATCCTATAATATATGTATATTGTTCCTGATACTTAATCGGGAGTGTGGTATGGCGAACAGAGCCTTAGTATTTGAGGACAATCCAATTAACAGTAGGCTGATGACCATGTTTTTGGAACAGTCCGGCTATTTTGTAGAACTCGCCCTCAGGCCCAGCGAATTGGAGCAGAAAATATCCAAAGGGTTTGAAATTGTGTTTGTTGATACCGCTTCTCCGGCATTGGGGAAGGACACCCTTGAGGAAATTATCCATAGATCAAAAACCTCCCAGCAGTTTGTATGCCCCCCCATAGTGGCGGTACTCAATACCACAAAAGAGACTGAGATTCGCCGCTTTCTGAATATGGGGATGGACGGCTACATTACAAAGCCTATCAGCGTAAAATCTCTTAAAGAAACTATAGACAGGGTTCGTTCCGGCAAAGCCGGGGCAGCTCCGGGTGAAGATGTGGTGGATGTGGAAAAGCTCTCCTCCGCATTAGGTGTTTCAAACTTGCCAGTGCTGGTGGATCTCTTTGGGCAGTTTTTTGCAACTGTGGAAAAGGAGATAGGTGAAATGCGCACCGCCGCGGACGTAAAAGATTTTGATACTATTCGCGCCAAATCCCATAGTATTAAAGGGGCTTCCAGAAATTTACGCCTGAACAATATCGGCAAACTTGCAGAGGAGATTGAAAGCCAAACAAAATACCCATCCCAATCCCTTAATCTGCACCAAATCATCACAAATCTGGAAGCCGCCATTACAAGGGTATATAACGACTTTTCCGCAAAATATCACAAATAATGTCCGTATTTGAAAGGTTAAAGCAAGGGCTTGAGAAAACATCCCGCAACTTTTCCTCTCTCTTTTCCTCCAACAGCCTTGATGATGAATTCTGGGAAGAGCTTTTTGAGCGGATGGTGCTCACAGATATGGGAAGCGCCCTCGCTCAAGAGTTGACAGCCGCCGCCCGCAAAACAAAAGATGCCGACGCCGCCGTCAATATCCTTAAAAATCGTATAACCGCTATATTCCGCCCCAACCCGGAGGAAGCGGAAGCATCTCCCAAAGTGGTTTTGGTGGTGGGGGTAAACGGAACGGGGAAAACCACCACAACCGCAAAATTGGCGGAAAGGGAGATGAAAAGCGGCAAGAAGGTATGTCTTGCCGCGGCGGACACCTTTAGGGCGGCCGCCATTGAGCAACTTAAAAGCTGGGCGGATAAGATAGGCTGCCCCATTATAGCCCCCAATCCGGGCTCTGATCCTGCAGCGTGCGCCTATGATGCGGTGAGCTACGGCGTGAATAACGGGTGCGATACCGTTATTATAGATACTGCGGGGAGGCTTCACACCAAAGAAAACCTTATGCAGGAACTGCGCAAGATTGTGAGGGTGTGCGGGAATGCCAAAAGCGGTGCCCCTCATGAAAGTTTGCTCGTGCTGGACGGCGGATCGGGGCAGAATGGTCTTGCACAAGCTAAAGTTTTTAAGGATATGATAGGGATCACCCATATTGTTGTGACAAAACTTGACGGAACCGCCAAAGGGGGGATAGTGCTTAGAATTGCCTCTGAATTAAAGATTCCTGTGAAATATATAGGCGTGGGAGAAAAGGCGGAAGATCTGCTGGATTTTGAACCAAGGAGCTTTGCTGATGCAATTCTTAGAAGATAACCCTATTTTAGCCGATCTGGAAGTTTGCGATCGGCGCACTTTATGTTGGACTAAAAGAGAGCTTTTTAAATATTTTGATGTTCCTCTATTCTATTATAGCAGAGAGGATACTAAATTTTACCTTATAACCGATTTTAACAGTGATTCGGAAATGGCGTTGTCATGCCCGTCTGCCACCATTGAAGAGGCTTTAGACCTTTCTCTGTATGCCTACGGCGGACCGGAGTCTATTTCAGAGTGGTTGGCGGTTTACTGTATATGCGTTTGCCTTAAACTTGATTTTAAGGCAGTTTATGAAAGACATAACGGGGAGTTCGGCACGGCTGAAGATATAATAAGGTTTGCGTCAGGCAAACTGCCTGATGAATTTGTTGATTACATTTATGAAAAACGAATAAACCGTTCCACCCTCACCCAAGCCTTAAAATTATTGGATCAGAACAAGAAAGTAGTCCTCTCCGCCATCAAAAAAAATATGACTTTTCAGGCTTTTAAGCGTTTTGTAGAGAGCGCCCTGGATTTTTCCGGCACCCCTGCAGAGAGGAAGGCAAAGGAGCATCTCGCCCTTGAAGAATCCCTGAAAAAGATTGCCAATGCCGCCGCCCCTCTTTTCGTCAGGAATCTGGACAATTTTGAGACAGATACCTTGCGTGTCTCTTTTTCAGCGGATAATTTTGAGGATTTTTCCGCGGCGGCAGACCGCCTTTCCGCCATCCTCCCCCTTATTGAAGATTTTTACGGCGGCATAAAAGAGAAGCTGTGATCTATGTGGAACGCTCCGCTCTGCAAACGTTTCTGGCGGAGGAACTGATTAGGCGCAATATCCGGTTTGAATTGATTGACAATTCCCGAGAGACGGCCGATTCCAAAAACAACACCGTGCTAAAATTTAAAAGCGAAGATTATTTCCGAGCCTGTCCGGGCACTACAGTATATCGGTGCTGCAACTATTGGACGGCGGATATTATGGAAGGTTGCCCTTTTGACTGTTCTTACTGTATTCTTCAGGCTTATCTCCCCCATAAAAATATTCAGGTGAACGCCAACACAGAGCAATTTATAACGTCTCTTAAAGATTTGATCAAAAAGGGGGAGAAACGGCGGATAGGCACCGGGGAACTCTCTGACAGCCTTGCCTTAGACGATCTGTTCCCGCTCACACGCCTTATAGTTCCCGTCATAAATGAACAGGATGCCGTTCAATTTGAATTTAAAACCAAGAGCGACCGAATTGAAAATCTTTTAGGCCTAAACCCTAAAAATATAGTCGTCTCTTGGAGTTTAAATCCGCCTTATATCGCTGAAAAATGGGAGAGCGGGGCGGCATCCCCCGCAAAACGTATTGCGGCGGCAAAATTATGTGCCGAAGCAGGCTATAAGATTGCATTTCACTTTGATCCGATAATATATTATAATGAGTGGGAAGTGGATTACGGTGAGCTTTTGGCGCATCTCTTTGAAAATATTGAAGCGCGAGCGGTGGAATACGTGAGTATGTCGGCTTTTAGGGCGCCGGGCAAGCTCCTCACCCGCATGCGTTTAAGGGAGAACGTCCCCTCCTTTCTAAAAGAAGATATCCTGCTCGGTTTGGATGGGAAATACCGTTATTTTCGGGGGATACGCCTTAAACTGCTAAGCTTTATGTATAGGGCGGTAAAAAAGGAGTGGAAAGATGTTTTCATATATTTTTGCATGGAACACTCCTCATTCTGGGAGCGGTTTACGGGCTTTGATCCCGCAACCCGTGAGGTATTGGAAAGCAGGTTCCCCCATTATCTAGGGTAGTTTATGAAAAAATATCTTGTTTTTGATATAGGCGCTACAAATATTAAGAGAGGTGTTTTGAACTCCGAAGCCGATATCCTGGAGAAGGAAGCCTCCCCAACTCCGCAGGATTATAAAGTTTTTTTAAACGTTTTAAGGGAGGATATTTCCAAAACGCCTTGTGATGCTGTGGTTTTGGCTCTTCCAGGGGTTTATAGCTCCAAGTCCGGCAAACTCCTTTATGCCCCCAACCTAAAAGGGATCACCGGGCGCACCGTAATAAACGATCTTTCTATTAGAGACAAACATATCTTTGCAGAGAATGATGCAAACCTTGCGGCTTTGGGAGAATATCATAAAGGGTTTGCCCAGAAACCCCAATCCCTATTTCACTTAACGCTTGGGACAGGTGTCGGAGGAGGCTATATATCGGGAGGAAAGCTCTTTTCAGGGGAAACCACCCTAATGCAGGTGGGGCATATAACTCTAGTGGCGGACGGGAGGCATTGCAACTGCGGCAAGAGAGGGTGTTTTGAAAAATACTGCTCTTCAGGAGCCCTTACCACATTTTACCTTGAAGGAAGCGGCAATGCCCTCTCTCCTACGGAGATTGCCCAAAAGGCAGACGAGGGAGATTTTGCGGCGTTTGCCGCATTTGAAATGTTCGGTCTGCACCTTGCGCACGGGATAGCAAGCATAATAAATATACTTAACCCCTCCGCCGTGCGGATAGGAGGAGGGCTGAGCGAGCTTGCAAAATACTATTTCCCGTCAGTGCTGGAGCTTTTGGGTGATATGATCTTTGAACCGTATCGGGGCGGTGCGGAGATAAGCACCGCTGTTTTGAAAAACGATGCGGCGCTCACGGGCGGCGCCATCTGGGCGGAGGAGTGTCTGAATTGTTAGAAACTCAGCAATTTAGGCAAGAGAGACCTTTATAGAAGGAAAAATTAGCTATATTGCAGCCGTCAAAGCTTCTTTTTTTATACTGATATAGTTCTGCTCTGTGGCGGTTTCTATGAATTCCCCATCTATCTGAACAAACGATGTTCCCGATACCTTTGCGTTTTCCGCAAAGATTGGGTTTACCGGAAGTCCTTTTCCGATAGCTACGGAAAATATGGAAAACACAAGGGATTTTGGACGCGGATTTTGGTGCAGAAAGATATTTAATTTATCTTCGCGTATGGTGTTGGAGAGCGGGAAGTTCCCCGCATAAAAGTGGCCTAGGCTGATGATAACGTGATAAGCGTGGTATTTTTTATTATTAGTAAACACTACAAGCTCAGGATACCCTTCATGGAACGATTTAACCCCTTCAGAGAGATGTTTTACGGTTTTATGCACCGGCAGCTTTGATTCCTCTACCTGTTTAACTACCCGAGCGTCAAAACCAAAACCGCACATTAAAAGGAATGGCCTCGCCCCCAAAAAGCCCAACGGAAGTTTTTTTAAGCGGGCAACATCTATTCTTTCCGCAGCTTTTACTGGATTAAGCGGTATCTTGTGCTCTCTGCAAAAAACGTTTATAGTTCCCATAGGGAGAACAGAGAATATTATATTTTTATTCAACAGCCCCGCCGCCGTTTCATTTAAAAGCCCGTCTCCCCCCGCGGCGATAACCATATCTGCAACGGCGGAGGCGGCTATCGTCCCCGCTTCGTCCGGGGCGGAGGTAAATTTTACTTCCACAGTTCCGTATTTTTTGCTTAGGATATCAACGCATTTGCCGAGTTTTATATCATTATAACTGCCGCTTGCGGGGTTAGAAATAATAAGGATGTTCATCATACCCCCTCATAAGTTTATTACCGTAACAGCATCTCCGCCATCCTCTGGGGTTGCGGCGGAAAAACCTTTTATCCTTCCGCAGGTGCGCAAAAATTCCCGAACGCCCTTCCTAAGCTGACCGCTCCCCCTGCCGTGTATAATATAAACTTTTTCATAGTCTGCATATTGGGCATTGTCAATATATTTATCAAGTATATCAATGGCTTCTTCCACTCTCTTCCCCACTAAAACCAACTCATTGGCAGAACTTCTGTTTGGAGAGCTTGCAACGGCATATTTGGGAGGGGCAACAGGGGGTGCGCCCCTCGTTTTATATCCGAATAGCTCACTACGGGCTATGCTAACCCTCATTCCGCTAAGATCAACCAAGATATTTTTTCCTGCCGCCTCTAAAATTTTAGCGTTTTTATTAAACTTTTCAATGAATACCATATCTCCGATTTTTATATCTTTAACAGCTTTTTTTTGTGCTTTCAGCTCTTTTATCCTTGCGGCGGTTTTATCCATCTCTTTTTCAATATCCGCAGGGGGTGCTTTAATTTTCTGTTCCGCAAGCCGTTTGCCGCGGGCAAGAAGGGCGTAACTCTCTTCCAATACCTCCTGTTCCCTTTTGGAAAGCCGCTCGGATAGAGCCCGCTTTTCATTTTCAAGCTCGCTTTCCTTTGCGGCTATGGCGGCTTCCCGCATATCAAGCTCCCGTTTCTTATGGATTGCTTCGGCTTTTAAAAGAGAAATCTCATCCAAACCGTATTCCAAAGCAGTTTTAAATTCCCGCATATTCTTTTCCGCCGCCTCGTATATCTCCGCAGGAAAACCGAACCGCTTTGCTACAAGGATAGGATCGGAAAACCCCGCCACCCCCTCCATAAGATCGTATTTTGGGGTAAAGCTCCTGTAATCAAAGCGGACGGCATAGAGTTTGGCAAAGGGATCGCAGAGGGCATAGGTTTTAAGTTCGGAAAAGTGGGTGGTAAGCATAACATAGGCTTGAGTTTTCTTTAAGTATTCAAGAATCCCCAGCGCAAGCGCTGCCCCTTCCTTAGGATCGGTTCCGGTTCCTAGCTCGTCAAAGAGGAGGAGAGGGATTCCTTCAATGTTGCGCAGGATATCCCTTATATTTGACATATGGGCGGAAAAGGTGCTTAAATCCATGGCAAGCGATTGTCTATCCCCAATATCAGCACGAATACCGTTGAAAAAGATCATTTCGGCTTTTTCGGCAAAAACCGGAAGCCCGCACATACCTATTATATGGTTTAGACCGAGAGATTTTAAAGACGCTGTCTT
>JAITJJ010000182.1 GCA_031278965.1 Deferribacteraceae bacterium | reverse complement strand
GAACATAAGCCTGCCGCTTTGCATAGGTTGCCGCTTTGCGGTTGATCATCTGCAGCCATGTCTTGGGTATTCCGCAGTCGCTCTGCTTCAGGGCGGCGCTCGTAAGGGTGCGCATATCTTTCCCCATCTCTATAAACGGCATATCAAGCTCGTCCAACTTGGAGAGGTCATAAGCCTCTTTCAAGAGGGTAAGAGCTTCGCCCCTATCCTTCAGTTGGTAGTGGCTTACCGCCTGCAATACCTTCACATCCAGTTTCCCAAATAAAACGCTTGCCAGATAACGCTCCTTCTCCAGAAAGGTTAATAGCTCCGGGTATCTCTTATCGGCATAATAGAGTTTGGCTTTAATGAGATGCCCGAATATCACATCAAACGCGGGGATATTTTCATCATCGGTGGAAAAGTTCCCCTTCAGCCAACTTGCGGCAATTTGCGGCATCCCAAGGAATGCATAAAACCAACCGGAGACAACATCAAACGAGATATAGCGGGAGATGTAATTTTTCTCTTCAAGCTGGGTTTCCAAATCTTTAAAGATAGTTTGAATCTTTTTAAAATCCCCTTGAGCCGCAGCTATGCGTAAAAGGTAATATATGGAGCGGTTTTTTATTTCATACTGCTTTTTCTCTTCGGAGATTGCTTTGGCTTGCAGAGTATAGCGTTCGGCATTTTTTAGATTGCTTTTATAAAATGCAAGTTCTCCCCTTGCCAGATCATCCAATCCCGACATAGCGCCGCCCAGGACTTTTGCCATATGTGGAATTGAACGGGAGAGCGCCCCTATATACTCATCCATAGCACCTTCTTTTGGAGCAGGAACCTTGGATATCCACGCGCTCATTGACATATTCGTAACAGGCCCCTTTTCTTCATACGGGCTTAACTCATAGTAATAGGCGGCTTTTTCCAAATATTTGTCAAAGTCGTATGAGTCCGTATGCGGCGCCATCAGGTATTTTGTGACGCCCAACGCTTCGTAATCTCCGCAGAGGACGCGGTTATTAAAATCTGACGGCGGAAGAGCAGAAAACTGCTTAATACGCGCTTCTATCTCGCTTATTGCCTGCTCATACTCTCCAATGCTCATTAGAAGCCTTGCATACTGGATATAATAGGACGCAATCTTTTCCAGAGCAACTTTGGGCGCATTATTATATATCTCCAATATATATTTTGCCCGCCTATATGGAACCTGTATCGGAAAGGTATAGACAATATTTATGATAGCTTCATAGTCCCCTACCTTGTCATAATAGGAGATGGCATCCATTGTATGCCCGTTCTTGCTGCACCAGAGCGCTGCTTTTAAATATGTATCCTGCTTTTCCTCTTCCGTAAGGGTATCTTGCTTCTGCCTTATAAAATCAAGGAATAGGTGTTGGATTAAATAAGCGTTTAGGAACATATCATAACGGATAAAGGCATTTATCTCTTTCATCTCTTCCACAAGGGAAGCGTCTCCTGCAAGGATATCCACAAGATCGGTGGCAAGATAATCCACAAGCGAGAGCTTTAACAGAAATTTTTGAAGGCGGGGTGAGATCACCGAATAGACTTCGCTTTCTATCATCTTAAATATATTCAGTTTCATAGCGTTTCGGGCAACATTTTCAAGGGACGGGGCTTTTTTTAACGATAGCCCCACCAAACTCTCCGCAAACGGCCATCCTGCGGTATCTTTATATATATTCGCCACGCTCTGGGTTGAGAGGGAAACGCCGATGAAGTCAAAATATTTTGCAGTTTCTTCCTCAGTAAAGCGCAATTCATCTTCGTTGATGCTTGTAACAAGCCCTTTGGAGAGGAGTGTCATTATATTAATATCCGGCTCGGAACGGGCGATAAGGATTGTTGTGACAAAGGGGAGGGGGAGCAGGATAATTCTTTCTATAACGCGCAGAACAGTGCGGTTTTTTATCAGGTGGAAATCATCAAACACTCTGATATATTTTTCGTTTATATTAAGGTCATCTTCCAATAAGGAGCGGTATTTTGCAAACTTTTCATCTGTTTCAGGGAAGCCGATGGTAAGCAGACGATCGCTTATCCGTCTGCTAAATAAAGAGATGGAGCTTACAAAGTTTTCCCAAAAGCGGGCTTCCATATTATCTCTTTCGGAAACTTGAATCCAAGTAGTCAGCGAATTGTAAGATCTTAAGAAAGAATAGACCGCTTGGGTTTTACCGTATCCTGTGCCGGCGGAAACGGCGACGAGGGGTTTTTGCACAGCGTCTTTCAAAAGTCTATTTATGCGTTGCCGCTCCAAATATGCCCTCCGTTCCGGCGGAGTTCCGCTGCCGCTATAAAAAATACGAGTTTTCATTAGTAATTCACTGCTTCGCTAAATGCTTCAAAATCGCTGATTTATTATCAAATTTATTTAACTAGGATTACTATCTATACCCCCTAAAGTCAAATTGCAAGGGATTTTTTAAGATATTTTTGTTTTTTAAAAATTGATTTGGGGTGTATTTTGCGATTTTTTTCTTAAAAATTTAGGATCATTTATAAGTAAAAAAAAATTTTTTGGGGTGTAGAGAGTGATTTTTTACGGAGATATAACTACCATATAGATATGCGCGGGAGGTTTGCAGCCATGTCGATACGTATTAAAATAGTTGTAGCGGTGGTATCTGTTATCACCTTGGTATCTGCGGCAAATCTTGGAATTGGTTTGCTGTTCACGCAAGAACGCCTCAACGAATCAATGGTAGACAACCTGGGAGTGCTTGCCGACATCACCGACAGGCTCATCACAAAAGAAATCGATCTGTTGGAATCAGAAGTTTCGTCCATGGGGTATTACCTTTCGGAAGTGCACGGCGAAGGGATGGAAGCTGCTTTAGAAAGGCAGTTGAATGCCAACCCATATCTTATGTCGCTTGCGGTTTTTAATTCTCTCGGTGTAGAGGCAGCCATCGGAGGCGCTCCCGACTATCCGAACAATGCGGAATTAAACAGGGCTTTCGGAGGAGAAGAGGTCATATCCTCCAACTATTGGAGTGAAACTGCCGAAAAGCTGGTTGCATATATTTATGTGCCGATGGGGGAACGGGTTTTAGCGGCGGGGATATCCGGCATGCACTTTACTGATCTATTGGAAAAATTTAGGATCTGGGAAACCGGAGATATTTATATCATTGATTCCAAAGGGATGCTCTTAGCCAGCGCTCACCGGGAGATTGTGGAAAACCGGGTCAATTATATTGAACTTGCGAAGATAGACGACACTCCGAATATAAAAGAGTTGGGGGAAGTTTCAAAAGTTATCATAAAAGGCGAGCGCGGTTTAATAAGTTACAGCTTTAAAGGGGAGAAGCGCTTATGCCTGTACACACCCATTACAGGCTCTAGGGCGGGGTGGTTGCTGGGGGTGGCGGCTCCCGTTAAAGAGAGCCCTGTTGCGCTGGTTCATCACAGTTTAATAATCGCTCAGGCAATCTTTCTGGTCTTGGGGATATTGGCGGCGTTTCTGTTCTCCGATAAATTAGCCCTCCATTTTAAGAAAATTGAAGAAAAAAACGCTCATCTGGCGGAGTTAAACTGCAAGGTAAAGACAGCTTCTGAGGCAAAGAGCATGTTTTTAGCCAATACAAGCCACGAGATGCGCACGCCGCTGAATGCGATAGTGGGGCTATCGGAACTGATGCTGAAGGCGGGGAATATAAAAGGGGAGAGTGGCAAAGAGCTTGAAAAGATTCATGATGCCGGCATGACTCTGCTCGCCATTGTAAACGATCTCCTTGATCTCTCCAAAGTTGAATCGGGAAAATTTGAACTGGTGACGGCAGAATACGATGTGCCAAGCCTAATCAACGATACTGTTACCGCGAGCATAATGCGTATTGAGGAGAAGCCTATTTCCCTGAACCTCCTTATGGATTGGGATATGCCAAGCAAACTCTTGGGAGACGAGCTTCGGATAAAGCAGATCATAAATAATCTGCTAAGCAATGCTTTTAAGTATACCATTGAAGGGAGGGTCACCCTATCTGTTATGTGCGAAATAGAGGGAAAAGACGTATGGATGACCATTCGCGTTGTAGACGAGGGGATAGGAATTCGCGAAGAAGACCTTGCCAAACTATTCTCCGAATACAATCAGGTGGATACAAAGTCAAACCGCAGGATTGAAGGAACCGGACTTGGGCTTGCCATAACTAAAAAACTTGCTGAAATGATGGACGGCACCATCACCGTAGAGAGCGTATACGGAGAGGGGAGCACTTTTACTGTTCGGATAAAGCAAGGTTTTGTTTCCGAGGACGCCATAGGCAGAGACGTGGCGGAAGATCTGAAAAACTTCTGCTACACGGTGAAAAAGCGGAATAAAAACGCCAAACTCGTTAGAGCCTTCCTCCCCAACGCCAAAGTTCTTGTGGTGGATGATGTGGAGAACAACTTGTATGTTGCGAAGGGGATGCTGAAAACTTACGGAATGCGGGTGGATTGCGCAAAAAGCGGGCGGGAAGCTATCGCGAAGATAAGGGATGCAAAGGTTGTATATAATGCCGTATTTATGGATCACATGATGCCGGATATGGACGGTATAGAAACAGTGAGGATAATTCGCGGGCTTGATTCCGCTTATGCCCGCAATATCCCTATCATAGCTTTAACCGCCAATGCCATAAAAGGCTCCGAAGAGCACTTCCTTAAAAACGGCTTTCAGGCGTTTCTCTCTAAACCGATAGATATAAAAACGCTGGATGATATAGTAAAACAGTGGATAGTAGCCGTCGGAGAAACGGAAATAGAAAGCGGCAGCGAAACCTCCGTTCCGCTCGGTGCCAGAGAAAAGTTGGAGGAGATCGGGCTTAATGTAGATGAATGCCTTATCCGGTTTAACGGGGATTGGAAAACTTTAACAGATGTGCTGCGCTCCTTTGCCGTCAGCACATCGGAACTCCTCTTCCAATTTCAGGAGATTAAGGAGGAACGCCTGAGGGATTACGCAATCCTCCTTCATGGCGTAAAAGGGAGTTGCCGCGGAATTTGCGTCGAATTCTTAGGGAATTTGGCAGAGGATTTAGAGCATGCCGCCAACAGCCACGACACGGATTTCGTGGAACAAAATTGCGGAGAATTTCTGGCGGAGACTGCAAAATTTATCAACACCCTTTCAAATGTGTTGAACGAGATAGAGGGCGAGAATCCTAAGCCGGAAAAAGATGTGCCTGCTCCGGATCTGTTGGAAAAGCTGGCAGAATATTGCAACAATTTTGATATGGACGGGATAGACGAGGTAATGACGGAACTTGACAGTTACAGTTATAGATCCGGACGCGACCTTATCCAATGGCTGAAGAACCGTATTGAACGCCTGGAGTTTCCCGAAATACGTGAACGCCTGTCTTTTACGTTATCGCTTTTTTAAGGAGGAAGTCATGAACAAGCGCAAACGGATAATAATAGTTGACGATAACATTTCAAACCTCACTATTGCCAAAAATATCTTAAAACCCTATTATGAGGTTTTTACGGTGCCTTGTGCGGAAAAGCTATTCCTGTGCCTTGAAAATTTTATTCCGGACTTGCTCCTCCTTGATATTGAGATGCCCAAAACAAACGGTTTTGAGGTAATGGAATACCTAAAGACGAAAAGCGCTTACGCTGATATTCCGGTGGTTTTTCTGACAGCAAAGCATGATGAGAAAAGCGAGCTGAAGGGGCTTGAATTGGGGGCGGTTGATTATATATGCAAGCCGTTTTCCGCACCGCTGCTCTTAAAAAGACTTGAAACGCATATTCTCCTTGCCTTGCGGAAGAGGGAGCTTAAAAGCCGCAATAATACCCTCCAGAGCGCCGTATCACTAAAGAACCAACAGGTTTTTGCGCTGGAAAACACCGTTTTAAGCACTATAGCAGAACTTGTGGAATTTCGGGACTGCATCACCGGCGGGCATGTTTACAGAACGCAGAAATACTTGCAGATATTGATTGAGCGTCTTATGGATGAAAATATATATGCAGAAAAGGTCTGTGAGTGGAATCCCGATTTTCTTGTTCCCTCCGCCCAACTTCACGATGTAGGGAAGATTGCCATAAGCGACTCCATCCTGAATAAACCCGGAAGGCTGACAGAAGAAGAGTTCAGAAGGATGCAGGATCATGTGATAATCGGGGTTAAAATTTTAGAGCGGATAGAAAAAACAGCACCGGAGTCGGAGTATCTCAGGTATGCAAAGTCAATTGCAGCAACCCACCATGAAAAATGGGACGGCACAGGTTACCCCCACAAGCTTAAAGGGAGCGCTATTCCTCTGGAAGGGCGCTTAATGGCGATAGCGGATGTCTATGATGCCCTGATTTCAGCCAGGCCATATAAAAAGCCGTTCACCGCAGCAGAGGCAGAGCGGATCATAGAGGAAGGGAGAGGCAGCCACTTTGATCCTGTGCTTGTGGATGTATTTCACAAAGCGGCGGGGCAGTTTAACGATATTGTGGAAGAGTGTCAGGCGGAAACACGCTGGGAAGATGAGTGCTCATGTCTGGAGGGGGTTGTTTAGGAAATTTGTATTTTAAAAAGACTCCTTATTCCATTTTTAATTCATCAAGGCATTAATTATTCAAGGCCATGAGGTAATGGAGGGTGTAATCAAGTTTGGGAGATAAGAGCGGTTTTCTGTTTATATCTTTTGCTTATGAATTCAGTTTACGCAATTCTGTCAGCTTTGCGGAACAGCTTGTTCAACACCTGACAGTTAACGGTGCGGATTTGAGCAATACTGTAATCCGAACTGATAACGGCAGCGAGTTCGTAGGCTCTTGGAAGCCAAAAAGGATAGCGTATTTACCGAAAAAGTTGAAAGCTGTTCAATGATACACAAGACAATTCCGCCTAAAGCCCACACTTGGCAAGCGGATGCGGAGACCTCCCATAACCGGATAGAAGACGGGTTCTGCACGATAGAAGCCTTTAACAGCACACATTATCTGCAACAAAATATGGCTGTCTATCTGCTATGGTTCAACTTTCTAAGAAAACACAGCTATAAGGAAACCCAAACCCCGCTGTAAATAGGGATTGCTAAGGTTCCAGAGCTGAATAACAAAAATCGCCAATTTTAAGCCGGTGATTCTCGATTGCTGGAACTACGATGAAGTTAATATAAAAGATCGCCATGTTAGGGTACGTCCTTGAAATTAAATATATGGTAACGGCTAACGTCTGATAAGTATCTTTATAGACTGCGTCATCTTGTAGAGAATGCATTTTTGGACTTGAAACGTTGGTGCGGGGTAGCGACGCTTTATGCAAAAAACTCAGATTTGTTTCTTGCAGCTGTTCATATATGCCGCATTGTCATTTGGTTAAGAATCTATTGACGACAGTATGCAGTATAAAGATAATAGCCGCTTTGCATTATTTCCCTTACATGTATATAACTGCAGTGAAAAGTTGTCAATTGCCTGCTGCTCTCTCCCTATTTTTTCCAGAAAAAAGGCATGAGGAGCATAAAAAAGGTATAGATTTCAAGCCTTCCTATTATCATAGCAAGCCCAAGTATAACCTTTACATAATCCGGATAAAACCCGAATGTTTCCGTAGGTCCTGCCCCTGCAAAGCCGGGGCCCACATTCCCCACCATAGCAAGCCCTGTGGAAAAGGCTGTATAAAAATCCGCTCCGCTTGATGCCGCAACCCCTGTTACAACAAATACTGTCAATATATATAAAAAGAGAAAACCTGTTACGCCGTAAACAAGAGATTTGTTGAGCGGCGCCCCGTTCAGGCGGATTGTAAAAACGCCTCTCGGATGCAGAAAAGTGCGCATCTCGTTTATCGCCTGTTTAAAAAGGATGACCACTCTCATAACCTTAAAGCCGCCGGAGGTGGAACCCGCACACCCTCCGCAGAGCATCAGCAGAAGGAGGATAAACTGACTTAGAGGGTGCCAGCTGTCGTAATCCTCTGTATAAAATCCGGAGGTGGTGAGCACCGCCATAGTATGAAATACGGCGCTCCGTACCGTATCCCCAAAGAACTTTCCGCCCTGCTGAAACAGGTTCGTAAGCGCCACCGCAGCGGAAGCAGAGAGTATTATTAGGATATACGCCCTAACCTCCGTATTCTGAAAAACCGTATTGAATTTCCCTGTAAAAAGGCGGAAATAGAGGGCAAAGTTTATCCCTGAAGCAAACATGGTGCAGATCGCAACCCACTCTATCCCGCTTGAGCGAAAATACATAAAGCTGTCGTCTTTTGTGGAAAATCCGCCACTTGCAATGGCGCTCATAGCGTGGTTTACCGCATTAAAGAGATCCATGCCGAATATCTTAAATAAGATTGCGCTTATTACGGTAAAGGTAAGGTATATTATCCACAGGAGTTTTGCAGTTTGGGCAATTCTGGGAGTCAGCCGCTCCACATCAAGCCCGCCCGCCTCCGCTTTAAATAGTTGCATATTCCCTATCCCCAAAAGAGGCATAAGGGTAACAGAGAGCATAACTATCCCCATCCCGCCCAGCCAGATACAGGTGGAACGCCAAAGGAGAACCCCTTTATAAACGCGGTCAAGCCCGCTTATAACGGTAGCGCCGGTGGTTGTGATTCCGCTTGAAGCCTCAAAAAACGCATCACTGTAGTTAGGAAGAATGCCGGTAAATGTAAACGGGAGCGTGGCAACAAGTATTACGCAGAACCACGCCATGAATACCACGATAAAGCCGTCTTTTACATTTAGCCCGCCGGGAGGGATATTGCGGGTAAAAAAGAGGATCATTCCTGCCGGGAGCGCCACTATTGCCATACAGAAGATGAAGCGGAGAAAAATCTCAGTCCCGTCCGCAAAGTAAGATACCGCTGCGGAGGGGAGCATAGCAAGCGACATAAAGAGGGCGACAAAAGCCAAGATTCTAAGAAGAAGGAAACCGTGCATATTTAGCTGATAAGTTTTTCAAGGGCGGAGATGCTTGAGCGCTTTACAAAAAAGAGGACTTGATCATTTGGAAATAGGACGGTTTTGCCTTGAGGGATGATATTCTTACGCCACCTCTTAATGGCAATAATCCTGCAGTCTTCCGGCAGTTTAAGGTCTTTCAGCTCAATATTTACAAGGGTGGAATCTGCATCAACAGTTATCTCTATCGCCTCCGCCTGCCCATCAAAGATAGAGCGGACATTTGAAACATCGCCTTTGCGGATAAATTTTAAGATGGAGTTTAGGGCGCAAAATCGGGGGCTGACGGTGGAATCTATCCCTATGCTTGAAGCAAGGTGGAGGTAGCTTGAGGTCTCCACTACCGCCACCGCCCGTTTTATACCTATGGATTTGCCGTAGGCGCCGCTTAATATATTAAGTTCCTCATTTTTTGTGGCGCATATTATCGCATCGTAATCCGCAAGATTCTCTTCTTTAACGATATGTCCGTCCGATATTTCACCGTTTATTACTAAAACCTCCGGCAGATGCTCCGAGAGGGTTTTGCAATGCTCATAGTCCTTATCTATAAGCATAACCCGCCTCCCTTTGGCAACAAGGGCTTCCGCCACTTCAACTCCGATACTCGTGCCGCCAAGTATCGCAATCTTTTGCAGCGTTTCCGTATTATCGCCGATAATCTTTGAAAGACGGCGGAAAGTGCGCTTATCCGCTGCCAGATATACGGTATCGTCTTCATTTATGATGAATTCCCCGTCCGGGATAGAGAGTTCCCCGCCGCGGACAACCCCGGTAATGATAAATTCCTCTTTTAAGCCGAGTCTTATATCTTTAATGGTTTTCCCCAAGAAATAACTCCTCGCATCAACATAGTGATCCCTAAATTGAATGTTTACCCTTTCAAATATCTTTATGGAACTTGCTGCGCCCTGTTCAATTATATCTAAAATCTCGCTTGCAGCCTCCTCTTCCGTGTTTATTATATAGGCTATATCCGCATTGCCGCTGGAAAAAACCTCGCTTTTGGTATAGTTTTCGTTGCGCACCCGTGCAATCTTTACGGGAACTTTAAAATTTGAGGATACGATAAAGCAAGAGATCAGGTTTACTTCGTCTATGGATGTAACCGCCAGAAATACATCCGCCCGGGATAAGCCTGCATTTTTCAGGGTTTCAAGGCTTGTAGCGTCCCCCGTAAGCACCATTGAATCAAGCGCAATACTAACCCTGCGCGCCAAATCAGGATCACGCTCAATAATAACAACATCTTTGGCTTCTTCCGTAAGCTGCCTCGCTATCTGAAGCCCAACCTCCCCCGCTCCGACAATAACCACTTTCATACTGCTATTAGAGCACTTTTACGGGTATATGTCAAAATTTTATCGCATATATCAGA
>JAITJJ010000145.1 GCA_031278965.1 Deferribacteraceae bacterium | reverse complement strand
CATATACTGCAAATAAATTAGACTTATTATTTATATTTGAAAAAGGTATAAAAAAACCGCACAGTTTTTGCTGTGCGGTTTTTAAGTTAAAAACCTTTCGGTTTAGCCTTTTAGGAGAAAATAATTTTCCCTCGTAACAAGAAGTTTTTAATAATTTAAAAAGGTTCTGCTGTTCGGAATGGGGAGTTAGATAATTTTTATGGGGGGGGGGGGGGGGTAAAGGCTTGATTATGAAGGGTTTCGGAGAATTGCCCCTCTATAAACAAACAGGTTTTTATTTTACAAGATATCTTTACCATTTCTCTTTCCGTCCAAATAGAAAATTAACACTTTAAATCCTTAGCTGTCAATGTAAAAAATGTAAGATTTTTTCTTTACAAAATTGATATGACTATAGATACATAACACTATTATATGATACTAATTTTTTATTAAACTTTTTAATAATCGTATTATTCCGAAATTTCCCTCTGCGGAAGAGTGGCTCTCCGTTACTTATTACACTGCTGCCCCTTTGATTGTTGGATTGCTTACGCTCTGCCAGTGGAAATCCCCTGCGTTTTCCTTTTTTGCAGCAGCTGTGCTTTTTCTTGGTATTATCCGCTTTTTATGATAATCTCCGCATATGCTTATAGCCGGAATAGAAACCTCGTGCGACGATACTTCCGTAGCTCTTTTTGAAAGCGAAAGCCGAACAATACTCGTCAATGAAACTTTTTCCCAGTCCTCCATCCATTCAAAGTTCGGCGGAGTGGTACCGGAGGTGGCGTCCAGAAACCACCTCTTAAAGCTCCCCCCGCTCTTTAAGAACAGTTTGGAAATAGCCGGAGTATCCGTTAAAGATATTGACCTTATCGCCGTGACAAGCGCTCCCGGTTTAATAGGCGCCCTCCTTGTCGGTACTTCCTTTGCCAAAGGGCTTGCTTTTATTTTAGATAAACCCGTCTTTCCAACCCACCATTTGGCAGGGCATATTCTCTCTGCCGAGCTCACAAACCTTGCGCTAAAACCTCCCTATACCGCACTTGTGGCATCCGGCGGGCATACCCATATATACAAGGTTTCAGAACCCCTAAAGTTTGAGCTTATGGGCAGGACCGTTGACGATGCGGCGGGAGAAACATTTGACAAAGCGGCAAAAGCGCTGGGCGGAAGCTATCCGGGGGGGCCATTCATTGAGAGCGCCGCAGCTGGCGGGGATTATCAGAAAGTCAGATTGCCGATTGCCATGCGGAACTCTCCGAATTTTAGCTTTAGCGGGCTTAAGACAGCGGTGCTGAACGAGGTGTCTAAAAACATATTCGGAATTGAGGATATAGCAGCATCTTTACAGTATACTATAGCTGAAACTTTGTCAGAAAAGGTTCTTCGCACAGCAAAGGAGAATGGGGATTCCAGAGTGGTAATGGCGGGAGGGGTAGCGGCGAATTCAGCCGTGAGGTGGAGATTATCCGCACTTGCGGCGGAGGCGGGAATAACGGTATACTACCCTGAAATAAAACTTTGCGGCGACAATGCCGCCATGATAGCTTACGCCGCATACAGACTTATCGGCTCCAAAGACCTCTCGCTTTACAAACGTTTGGATTTCAAAGCGGGAGATACTATGCACGAGATACCGGTTTAATGAATTTTGCGGAAGAACTTAAAAAAAATTTTCTTGTATCTGCGCCTATGGCGGGGATCACCTCGCCGCCTTACCGAAAACTGCTCAGAACATTTTTTGACGGGATCATTTATACCGAAATGACCTCCGTTGAAGGACTCAAAAGGGGAAGTCCCGCCAGCCTTGAATTTCTTGATATGATTGGAGAGTGCCGCCCGTGTGTGGTTCAGTTTTTTGGCGGCAATCACAAGAGTTATGCGGAAGCTGTCCGCATTGCTGAAGAGCATGCAGTACCGGACGGCTATGACATTAATATGGGCTGCCCCGTAAAAAAGGTTTTAAAAACCGGGGGTGGAGCGGCGCTTCTCACCAACCTTGCTGAATTAAAAGAGATTGTCCGCTCTCTCCGTAGAGCCACCGAAAAGGAGTTCTCAATAAAGATTCGTTTAGGCGCGGATGAAAAAAACTTTGTATATAAAGAGGTTTTGAAGATAGCCGAAAGGGAAGGCGCAAATGCCTTAGTTGTGCACGCCCGCACCAAACGGCAGATGTTCACAGGGGATGTAAACTACGAAGCACTTGCAGAGCTTGCCTCTATAGCAAAAATTCCGATTATAGGCAACGGAAATATTGACAGTCTTGAAAGTCTTGAACGCATAAGACAGACCGGGGTTTCCGGCGCCATGATAGCAAGGGCGGCAATGCGATCGCCGTGGATATTTAAGGCGTTAAGCGAAGGGAGGGAACCTTTGGGCTATCTTACAAAGAGCGGGATTTATTCGCTCATTCGCGAGCTTTACGGATATATGCTCACCCATGCGGGGGATAATGAACGCAAAAAAACACATTACTTTAATATTATAAAAAAGTTCTCGCTATACTTCTCCAAAGGGCTGCAAAACTCTGCGGAGTTCCGGGTTAGAGCGTATCAGAAAGATAACGAAAAAGATTTTTTTGGGATACTGAAAGAATATTTAGGCGATTAGCCTGTCTATATCCAAGTAAGCCTTCTGCCGTATCTGGATAAGATTGCCATTAAGACGCAGTTTATAAAAGTTATGCCCGTGCTTACCGTAAGGGCAACATCCCCTTTCGTAAGGGGTTTTAACTCTTGCAACGCCGCGATAGGAACAGTGATAACCACAGCGATGGCAGTAAGGATAATGCATAAAATTGCACACGAAATCTTTACCCTAAAGCAGGCATCAAAGCTCTGGCTGTAGTTTATCATCCAACTTACAATTCCGGTTCCGAAGGCTAAGAGGGCAGTAATCAGCGATAAAATTTGAACAAAAAAAGCGATGTTGAAAAAGAAATCCCGTCCCGTTATAAAAAAGAGGATTTGCGATAAAAGGGTAAGTGGAAAAAATGCTATGGGGAAGTGAATAAAAGCGGGGTGCAGC
>JAITJJ010000004.1 GCA_031278965.1 Deferribacteraceae bacterium | reverse complement strand
CAAACGCAATAGCGACCAAAAAGGTGTCAACTGGCATTTTACAACTGATGATGCCCGAACTAAACTTAAACGGCTTTATCCTATAATTTTGTAATCTTTTAGAAGACACGGACTACTAGGGGTGCTTTTACCATACTCCCAGTTTTGAACCGTATCAATACTTACAGGGAGTTTTTCAGCAAATACTGCCTGTGTCAACCCCTTATATTTACGGACTGCCTTTAGCCTTTGTTTAAGTTCCATAATAATAAATACCGGTTATTTAATCTTTTACAATGATACTTGAAAAAACCTATTTTTTTACGGTATAACTACAAAAAATAAGGATACGTTTCCCCTCTACATGGGTTGTTTGAGTGCAAACCCGATAGAGAGAATAGAGTAAACCTTAAACATTGTCATAAAGGAGGAAATTTTTTAAGACAAGCAAAAAGCTGCTATAGGGAAAATCAAATCGCTATATGTGTTGTTGTTACAGTATTTGGGGTTATATTGAATTATTAGGAATGAGGGTTATTTATGGGACAAGGAATCTGCGGAGGTATCCAGCTGGAGTTTGAAATTGAAGATTATGAAATTAAAAGGTATGGAGAATACTTTTCATCAACAGAAGGAGATTGTGAGTATCCAAAGAGCATAGACCCAATCCTATAGTGCAGATGGGTTTGTTTGTAGATATTAATGGCATCCCTGTCTCTTACAGATTATTTCCGGGCAGCACCAATGATTGTGAGACGCTTAGACCGCTCTTATCAGAGATGAGGCATGAGTTTGATATTGGTCGTGTGATAGTTGCAGCGGACAGAGGTATTAATACCCATAAGAACATTCAGAGTAATGATAGAAGCAGATGTGGATATATTAATAACAGGTGATAAGAATTTTGATGAAATAATAAAAAAGCAGAGAATAATAGATCCCAGAAAATTTATAGATGAAAGTATAAAATAGAAAATTACAAGGATAACCTTAAAAACCCAACAAGACTTATGAACACATTCTACATACTGTCGTCAATAGTTTTTTAGCCAAATGGCAATGCAACGGATATGAAAAGCGGCAAGGGACGAAGCAGAGTTTTTTGCATAACGCCCCCGCGTGCCCTTGTCTGAAATATCATGACGCCTATAGTCTTCTTGCCTGCCCTATAACTCTCTATTAACCGGATTTTCTCTATTATATCGCCTTCCTATTGACGACACAGGGGTTTTCTTACTGATAGTCGCCGGGGTCAATAAACTCCGGAGTGATCCCCCAAATCTTTATATCTTCTATGTCCGCGGGGATTACTTTTGTGCGTTTTCCTTCCGCAACAGCATCGCAGTCGGCAAAAGCATACGAGGTATACGGAGGCAGCGCCTCAACAAGATCGCGCCTCCCGCTTATATTTAGGGTTACAAATACCGCCGCCGGCAGATTCATGGTATCCCCTGTATCAGGGAGACATTGAACGCTCACCTGATACTCTCTCACTATCACATCAGGGAGGATTGACACCGTTATATTCACCTCACTAGGAGTGACGGAGATTAGATCTTCCGTCTTATTAATCTTAACTGTAAAGCTCTGATCGCTTGCAAGACCGGAAACGGGAACAAATTCAGTATTTACTGCATCCAGATTTCCCAAAATATCCTGCAAGCCTTCCACTTCAACCCGTGCGGGAGAGGCTTTAATGGAGGCGATCTTATACCCGTTTGCCGGGGTATCTATCAACACGGGTTGAACCCGAACGCTTTTTTTCAATGTGGGGTAAATGTCAAGTTTCAAGCTCTTGGGCGATATATCTATCACCTCAAAGCCGGGCGCCCTTACATCTCCCGTAGTTATGGATATTTCGTGGTTCCCCTTATTGTATAAAGAGCAGTCAATCACAATTTGGGAGCTGTCCGTCGCCTGTTTGAGAAGCGCTTTTGGGGTGAGTATCTTCATATTTGCCGTTACCGGCGAGATAAACGCCTTCGTACCGGGTTGAATATTTATAAGAGTTACGGGAATATCAAGGGAAAACTCGGTATTTTCACGGGTAAATACATACAGCCAGAATATTACCGCCACAGCGGCGCTTATCAGTATTAAAACCTTGTTGCTCATCTAATCCCCTTTCTTTACTCCAAGAACCTCTATAAGGGAGGTTTTAAGAGCCTCCGCATCCAGCTCTGCGGAGATAATACTCCCCACCACCATAGAGATTACCCCCCGCTCCTCACTGACCACCACCGCCACCGCATCGGTTTCTTCGGTGATTCCAAAGGCGGCGCGGTGACGGGTGCCGTAACTTTTAGAAATATCCTCTCTCTTTGTCAAGGGGAGGATACACGCCGCATAAGTAAGGCGGGAACCGTTTATTATAACCGCTCCGTCGTGCAGCGGCGAATACGGGATAAAGAGGCTTAACAGAAGGTCTCTTGATATTTCGCTGTCAATCTTCTGTCCCAGCGTCACTATATTTGTAAGGTCAATCTTTCTCTGAAATACAATCAACGCTCCGATCTGGCGGTTTGCAAGAATCGTGGCAGTACGCACCACCTCTTCCACCATCTTATAGGCGGAGTTGCCGCTAGTGTGCAAAAATCTTGACTCACCCAACACCAGAAGGGCGCGGCGCAACTCCGGCTGAAAGAGGATAACGAGCATCACAAGGAGGTAGCCCGTGAAATTTGAGAGCATCCAGTTGGTTGTTCTCAAACCAAAAATCTGGGTTAAAGGCATCATAATTATAACCCCGACTATGGGGATAACCATATAAAAAACCCTTGTGCCCCTCATCATCTGAAGGACTTTATAAACAATAAAGCTCATTATAGCCATATCCAGAAAGTCTATGACTGTAACGGAGAACAATATATTCTTTATAAAATCCACTAAAAACCTCTCCCGTTCAATGCGCTTGCAAAGTTAACAACATCCAGAGCCGCCGCAACATTATGTGATCTTAATATTGCCGCTCCTCCCAACATCGCCGCCGTTTCCGCCGCCGCCGTCAGATAACCCCTATCCGCAACTCCCCGTCCCGATACCCCAAGCATAGATTTGCGGGAAATCCCCGCAAGGAGAGGATACGCGGCACCGGAAAACTCAAACATATATTTTAATATTCCGTATTGAATTTTTAAGCTCTTCCCAAAACCGAATCCCGGATCAATAACAACGGAATCTTTGGGGATACCCGCTCTGACAGCTTTCTTCGCCGCATTAACAAGGCAGTCTTTAATCTGCGCCACAGCGCGGGGCAGATCATCGGGAACCGATTCCGCACACTCTTTCGGATTGTGCATTAAAACTACAGCCGCCTTATATTCAGCGCACACTTCCGCCATCCCCGGCGTATTAAGGGCGTGCTGATCGTTTATCATATCCGCACCCAATCGAAGGGCTTTTTCCGCTATAAGCGGCTCCGTTGTATCCACAGATATGTAAGCGCCGTAATCAGAAGCGATCTTTACTCCCGCTTCTACCGCGGGGAGCACCCGTTTTTCCTCCTCCTCAAGCGTAACCGGCGAATATCCAGGTCTTGTGGACACCCCGCCTATATCCGCAAATATCCCTCCCTCGTCGAATATCTGTTTCAGACGATCCGAAACTTTAACGGAGGTATCGTAGCTCCCGCCATCGCTGAAAGAGTCCGGAGTTACGTTTAATATCCCCATAACCGCACCTCCCAACGGCTGCAGTCTATCCCTAAGGCGCAGAACAAAAGGTTTGGGATCAAGACATACGGAGCCTGCAACTCTTTCAAGTTCTTCCGCAATACTCACAAAGACTCCTCCCTGCTTTTTCAGACGACCGGCTAATATTTTTACGCCCCGCACATTCCCTATTACAAGAATATCCCCCTGCTTTACGGAACAGTTAGCAGCTCCGCGGTTTACCGCCGCATCAATCCCTGACGCAAGGGCTTCCTGTTTAATGATATTGGCGGCATAAGCCGGTTGCTTTATCAGCTTCAGTACAAGCGGCACTCCGCGCTCCCACATCTTTACGGCATACGTTTCAGCGCCGATGGAGGCGATCTCCTCCATGAGGCGTGCCCTTTCAGGCGTAACAATTGTTATAGGAGGCGTTGGATACATCTTTAGGTGGCAGAAGCTTGCAGTTTTGCATCTGAAAGCACCTTCTGCGCCGCAATATTCTCCGCCGCGGCTTTCTTCCACTTTTCATCTGCATACTGCGCAATCAACTCTTTTATCTCCTCGTTATTTATGGTTTCCTTGTCCAAAAGGAGTTCTGTCATCTTTTCCAAAAGAAGGGAGTTCTCCTTTAAAATAGAGAGAGCCGTTTGATAACACTCCTCAACTATCTTGCGCATCTCCTTATCTATCAGAACCGCAGTTTCCTCGGAAAACTCTTTGCTCACCGTTAAATCCCGCCCCAAAAAGACTGAGTCGCTCTTATTATATGCAAGAGGCCCCAACTTATCGCTCATTCCGTAAGCAGTGACCATATTGCGCGCTATAGCGGTGGCGTGTTTTATATCACTGGCAGCTCCGGATGTAAAGTGGTTGAAAACAATGCTTTCCGCAGCCCTCCCTCCCATGCTGACTGTAATTAAGGCGGAGAGATAGTTTTTAGAGTAGGTATGCCTGTCGTCATTCGGGAGAGAGACTGTAACCCCGAGAGCCATCCCTCTGGGGATTATGGATACCTTATGGATAGGATCACTCTCTTTTAACATCTTTGCAACTATGGCGTGCCCGGATTCGTGACAAGCGGTAATCTTCTTCTCTTCTTCGTTTATGGTCATACTTCGGCGTTCCTTGCCCATCATAACCTTATCTTTAGCTTCTTCTATATCGGAGTTGTCTATCTTTTCTTTATTCTTCCTTGCCGCAATAAGCGCCGCCTCATTCACCAGGTTTGCAAGCTCCGCCCCGGCAAAACCCGGCACCCCTTTGGCAAGCACCAGGAGATCCACATCTTTTGAGAGAGGGGTTTTTTCCGTATGAACCTTTAGAATGGCCAGCCTGCCCTGCAGATCGGGCACCGGCACCACCACTTGACGATCAAAACGACCCGGTCTTAAAAGAGCAGGATCCAAAACATCCGGACGGTTGGTGGCAGCTATAAGTATAACCCCCTCTGAGGATTCAAAGCCATCCATCTCAACCAAGAGAGCGTTTAAGGTCTGCTCCCTCTCATCGTGCCCTCCTCCCAAGCCCGCACCCCTATGCCGGCCGACCGCATCTATCTCGTCCATAAAGATGATGCAGGGGGCGGATTTTTTCCCCTGTTCAAAGAGATCTCTAACCCTTGCAGCGCCAACCCCCACAAACATCTCCACAAAGTCTGAACCGCTTATGGAAAAGAACGATACTCCGGCCTCCCCCGCCACAGCTTTGGCAAGGAGGGTTTTACCCGTTCCGGGTGATCCCACCAAAAGCACCCCTTTGGGAATCTTACCGCCCAGACGTTGAAATTTTTGAGGGTCTTTCAAAAACTCTATGATCTCCTGAAGCTCTTCCTTTGCCTCTTCCACCCCCGCCACATCTTTAAATGTAACTTTATGCTCGTCCTGCACAAGGAGCTTTGCTCGGCTCTTCCCAAAAGAGAACGCCTTATTGCCGCCTCCCCCTTGCATCTGCCGCATAAAAAATATCCATATGCCGATTAATACCACTATCGGAAGCCATGTCATGAGCACCTGAAGATACCAGGGGGAGGTGTCCGGCGGTTTGGCAAATATCTTTACTCCATGCTCTGACAGGAGGGGGACAAGAGCGGGATCCTCCGGCGCATAGGTTTCAAACTGCCCGCCGTCACCCTGAAATTCCCCTGTGATGGACTGCTCCTTTATCATAACTGTTGCAACATTGTTATTGGTGACTTCCTGAATAAACTCGGAATAGGAGATCTCCCGTCTGGTTTTTTTATCGGAGTTTACATAGTTAAAGAGCATCATCATTGATACGGCAATGATAAACATTAGCATTATATTCTTAAACATCATATATCCTTAAAGTTCATAATTTACACAAAAAATCTTACACATCATATACGTTGAGGAATAATGTCAAATTACGGCCTTACCGTATATATCCCCTTTAAATTCCTATAGCGGCCGGCATAATCGAGCCCGCACCCCACCACAAAGGCATCGGGTATCTGAAAGCCGATATAATCTGGAGTGATATTAACCTTGCGCCGGGACGGCTTATCCAAAAGCACGCACACTTTAAGGCTTTTGGGGGTTCTTGCTTTTACGGAGGAGATTAAAAAGTTTAAGGTGAGCCCTGAGTCCGCAATATCTTCAACTATCACCACATTCTTCCCCTCCACCGGGCGATCAAGATCATACAATATGCTTACTATCCCCTCGGAAACATCCTTGTCTTTATAACTTGAAACAGCTATAAAACCTATGTCCGCTGCAACGCTGACTTCACGGACAAGGTCTGCCAAAAAGATGAAGCTCCCTTTTAGTATCCCCACAAACAGGACGCTCTCACCGCTGTAATCGGCGTTAATATCTTGGGCAATCTCTTTTATGCGGGCTTTAATTCTCTCTTCGCTTATTAATTCTTTTAATTCAGATTCGCTCA